>CAZGYL010000180.1:0-9073 GCA_964529985.1 uncultured Planctomycetia bacterium
CCGCCTTTCTCCGGAACCACGGTGTATCCCTTGTGTGTGACGAAAGCCGTACCGATCGTGCCCCTGATCTCAACATCGCATCCCTTGTAGCGTGCCTGGGTCATGTTCGCCTCGTACTGCCCAAAAACAATGAGGCTTCCTTTGGGCATTTCAAAAGTGACTTCGAGGGTATCGGGTATGGTGCGGTCGTCCGAGACCGCGTAAACACCACCCAGAGCCGCGACCTTCTTCGGGGCATCCTCGTCGATGATCCAGCGGATCGCATCGAAGTAATGCACCCCCCAGTTCGCAACCTGCGATGAATAGGACTTCCACCACCTGAACTTATACGGGTGGATGTTCTCCTGATAAGGCCTGAAAGGACGAGGCCCCAGCCACATATCCCAGTCCAGTTCGCGCGGCGGCTTGCTTGGTTTCACCTTTCCGATACCGGTGGGCCACATATTGCTCAGGCGATAGGCACGGGAAACCGTCACCTTGCCCAAATTGCCTTCCCTGACATACCGCACGAAACGGTGGTACGTTTCAGAAGAGCGCCGGTGCGTCCCCACCTGAACCACCCTCTTGTACTTCCTTGCGGCCTGCACCATACGCCTGCCTTCAACGATCGTTATTGAAAGAGGTTTCTCGACGTAAACGTCCTTGCCCGCCTGACAAGCGTAAATGGTCTGAAGCGCGTGCCAGTGGTCCGGAGTCGCTATAACCACAGCGTCGATCTCTTTCACCTCAAGAAGTTTCCTGAAATCCGTATATGCCGGCACCGGACTCTTAAGTAGTTTCTGCGCCTTATCGATCATTCTCTTGTCCACGTCGCAAAATGCGGCGACTTCAATGCGCGGATCTTTCAGAAAAGAACGCAGCAGTTGTGTGCCTCGATTTGCGATCCCTATGAAACCGAGAAGCAGTTTGTCGGAAGCGCCTTGAGAACGCGCACGCGCGCTTCCCGTTGCAAAAGCTGCCGCCAAAGCGGCCTTGCCCACAAAACTCCGCCTTGAAAGCTTACGTGCCATGGTACCTCTTTCTTCAAAATCAAGTGCTGAAACCGGTACTCGCTCAGTTACACGCCTTATCAGCATTCTACGAGCTTCTCGGCCGGCAATCGAGGTATGAAAGCGGCGCTTCCCGGCGGCGATTCGGCCGGCACCGCTCCGGAGGCTAAGGGATCGTACTTCTGAAGCAAACAACCGCCGTTCCCTTCTCCCCCCAGATCCACCGAGCTCCGGTCCCTGCAAGAGCCCCGGCAGTCCGGCCGAATCGAGAGTCCCCGAATTCTCCCACCACCTCTGCAGGCTTCCAAGCCGTGCCTGCAGGGGGTTTTGTCATCCAGTCCGAGCCTTCAACCCGGCCTGAGGCGGCGCGGAAACGCCCGCTGCCTGTAGCAAGCAACACACTGCGCGCAGCCTTACGCCGATCGACCTCTTCGACGTAAGCTGCAAGAGCTGGAATCCGGCCTTTTGAAGCCCGAGAGACGACGGCAAGCTCCTTGGCCTCGGAAGGCAGAGGAAACCTGTATGCCTCGTCAGGGCTCATGTAGCTGAAGGCGAAAACACCGTTTACAAAAACCTGTGAAGAACCGGAACTGTAAAAAACCAAGAAGCGTTTGGGCGGAGCAGGCATGGTAGTCCCCGGTTCAAGGGTGGATTCTCCGGCTGCAACTTCCCCGGACGGAGCGAATCTGAAAAAGCCGCCTTCATTACACCGCCATGGAAGGAGAAGAAACGCAGGTTTGCGCACCATTGCCCCGGACTTCACCTGAAGCTCAAGATAAGGCCTTCCTTCTCCGGTAACGCGCAAGGGCACGTTGAACCAAACATGTTCCTTGCCGTTCCAAACGCCGGAAGGAGTGCGGCTCGGCCCGAGCACCTGCGGCGCACAAGGCGCCTTCGCACCGAAACCGGTACCTGCAGCCGGAAGGAAAACAAGGTAAGGCCCGTATCTCGGCGTCCGCCCGTCCTTACCAAGGGTCAAGCCCGGAATCACTTCAAAACCGAGCTTGCAGGATTGCAAAGTATCGGGAAGCTTTATCCAACCGCCGCCCGGAAGCCGAAGGCCGCCTGTCCTAAGACCTTTGACCACACAGCCGTAGGGCCTCCTGATAAGGATCCGGAGCTCAACAGGGCGATCCGTTTTTATCTCCACAGTCCACTTGCCGGCTACTCCGGGAAGCGGATCGGCCTTCCTCAAAGAGATGCTTACATTGTTTCCCTTGATATCGAACCTTCCTTCGGCAGGAAAAAGAAAAGGCAGGCAAAGGCCGCCGGGCGTCTTTATCCATGGTTCCGCAGCAAGAGCCCCCAGAGCTCTTCCTACATGCGAAGAGCAGCACCAGTAAGCCTCAGAGCCTCCTGCGCGGAATCCAACAGGCGGCTCGGATTCCGCAGACCCACCCCCTTGGTACAGAAACCTCTGGTGCCCGAAACCACCGTTCGGAAACTGCGAGGCAAGAATTTCGTTTAAAAGGACCGCTTCGGCTGCATCCAAGAATTCCGGCCTACCGGTTCTTGCAAAAAGCTGCAAGTTGAGCCTCAGCCAATCAGCCTCTGCGCAGCCCTCGTCCCGAACGGGCTTCCTGCTGAAGACCTCACCTATCGAACCGTTCGGCATAACATATCCCTCCCGCGTGATCTTGTTCCAGCGGGCAAGAACAAATTCAAAATCCTTGGAAGATCCTGAAAGCAGGAGTCCACGGTACGCCGTAAGCCTGCCGTGTGCATGGAATCCAGGAAAAGAAGGGCCTTCCTTCAGCAATCGGGCGATACGCCCGGCAAGAAGGTGATACTTTCTTCCTTCCGGCACTTCCCGCCCCAGGAGCTCAAGGCCTTCGATAAGCGACAAGTAGCAGGTTGCAAATCCCGAAGCGAAAGTGCCGCCAACCTGCAGAAAGTTTTCCTTTCGGCCGTAGTACTTCTCCGCCGAAATGAAGTAGTCGGCCAGCCTGCGGGCTGCCTCAAGCGCCTCCTTCCTTCCGGTCGCAGTGTAGAGCTCAACCAGGCCTACAAGCAATCTGCCGTTTCCCCAGACAAGAGGCATGTCGCGTTCGCGTTTCACACCCGCTGCCAGATTTTGACCGACACCGAAATGCCCGTCCGGTTTCTGCGCCTTCAAGATCCCTTTCAAGATCTCTTCAAGGTGCGGCACCGAACGGAAAGGCTGCGGGGCGAATAGAAACGAAACAGCGCTCAAGTAGCGCCCGCTTACATCCCCCGAATAACGGGTGAACCGCCGCTTGTACTGAAAGGTCACATCCGAAAGAACAAACTTCGGATCGTCAAAGGGCGCCGAGAGATGGCGTAAAGCAGCTCTCCTGGACGCCTGGATAATAAGGCCCCCCGTGTACTTGCCTGAAAACGAATCCCCCGGGGCCGCCGCCGCTCCTAAAACAGCCGCAAGGCAAAAGGCTGCTGAAGCTCGGCTCCGGACTCGGGCGGATCTTACAACGCAAACCGGTGACAGCATGATTTCCCTCCGGCAAAGGATTGAACCTTTCTATGTCGCCGACCTACCCGAAGGCGCATCTGCCTGCGCCGCTTCTCCTTTTTCAGCGCTTACGACGCTCCGGGTCTTCGAAGCGTCTCGAAGTTGCGTACACGCGAACATCCAAAGCGCGGATTCCATCCCGAAATCCGCCTTTCTCAACCTGTTTCGCGTCTTTGTCATACAAAGCGTAAAAAGTTTTTCCTTCAAGATCGGCGGGCAATCCGGCAACGCGGAAAGCAAGGGGATAAACCGACTCGTTGAGCGCAAAAAGCAGCCAATCGGATTTCACGCGGCGGAGGAAAAGCCGAACTCCGCCGCCGTCAACCGAGCCGTAAGTCTCCTCGACTCGACACAGCGGAGCGGGCTTGTAGTCGGGGGCCACCAGAGCCGGCTCCAGGCGGCGGACTTCCCGCGCCACAGCCATGATATCCTTCCAGAGCCGGCTGTCCTTTTCGATCTTGTAGGTTCCCCAATAAAGTATTCCTCCTGCACGGTGCAAGAGTGCCTCGTATGCCATAAAGCGTGTTTCCCGGAAGTAAGGTCTTCTTCCGAAGTTCGGATCCGCAGGCGGTTTTTCCCGGAGGTCCCGCCAGCCGAATCCCTGAAGGACCATCCACACGGCCTTTCCGGGAGCGGCGGCTCTCATGCGATCCGTATATGAGCCGACACAAGTAAGGTTCCCGTCTACAAGATCGCTGTGCCGGACAGTGGCGTTATGGGGAACCGGGTAAATGTCGCAACCTGCTGCATCCACAGCCCGATTGAAGAGCCGAAGCGCTGAAATCGAGTTCCGTGGAGCATGATTCTGCCAGCGGATGTGCTTCGGGTCCAGTCGGTGGACCAGTTTCCACCCGCGTTCAAGACGTTCAGCAAGCAACGCAGCTGCACTCTTTGCTTCCGACAGCCTGGCTTCTGGCTTCGGATCCTTTTTGCCCAACGCTTTCCAAACTGCATCGTAAAGCGCCTCCGCCTCGGCCCAAAGCCCCCGCTCGTTGAGGTCATCGGCCTTCTCGATCTTTTGATCAAGCTCTCGGATCAAACCCGCCGCCAAGCTGTTTCTTTGTTTCTCCAGTTCCTTGCGCAACGCACGACTTCTGCCGCCAAGAGCCCAAGGCACCCTGCGGTACCAAACATTCCACAAGGCCTCATCCGGCGCCTCCCATGCAAGAAGCGCCGGGTGGTCCCTGAAAGCTTCTATGACCGCAGCAAGTTTCCTGCGTCCCTCCACATCACCCGGCTTAAGAGCCAAGCGATTCCCCAACGGGATCCAAGCATAAAGGCCGAAAGCCTGCACCCTGCTGAGCGCGCTTTCCTTGGCCGGCGTGCGTACAAGGTTGAAACCGCTGCGCGCAAGCTCCTGCAGCTTTTCGTCATCTTTCGGCAACTCATACATGCCGATGACAAGACGTTTCTTGCCGTTGATAACGGCATAGCCGTCCGAATCGATCGCCACCTGTTCAGCCCGAAGAAACGCCTGAAAGCAAAAAGGCTGAACAAACAGCCCCCAGAATATCACAAGAAAAACAGCCCTCAGAAAGCCGGAGTTTCCGGCCGCCGTCGTACTGCCGCCCATCTGAAATCCTCCTCTCAAAGCTGAAGCCCGAACGGCACTGAGTCTCCGCACCCACACGGAGTGCTCTCACCGCAAGCCCGGGTTTGCACCCGGGGCGGCTGCCCAGGTAACTATAGGCTGATGCGAAATGAAAACACAACCCACCGTCACTCTTGCTGCATAAGGCGTGCGGCCGCCGCCCCCGGAGTGTCGCAAGGGCTGCGTGCCTCTGTGTCCGACGGGTTGCGATAGTACGGAACCGAGGAGGCCCGCGAAAGCCGGCCTTGCGGGCCTTGCTTTCAAGCTTGGTCGACAAATACTATAGAAACAGCTTCTAATGCTTCGTGCTTCTTGCTTTTGCTTCCGAGCTTCGCTCTTTTTAAGGACTTGCTCTTATGGAGACGTTGAAAGCACTAGCAGTAGCCTCGAGTTTTGCGGCGCTCCTGTGCTCCTTGAAAGTACAGGCAGAGACCGGTGCTGCAGGCGATTCCCGGCTCCTTTTCTGCATCGGAACCCCGGATGCCTCCCCTGCTGAATTCGGGCTTGCCGCTGATACCTACAGGCGTTTCAGCACGGTTTTTCCTAAACCGGTCCTCTTTGAGGTGGGACGGAGCTCGGAGCGTTCCTGGCCGTTCGTCCACCCGGCTCCGAGAGATAAATGGGCGGGCGGGCGCGTACACCCTTTTTCAATTATCTTCAACGCAAAGGGCATTCCCCCGGTGACGCTGTACCTGCATATAGGTATTGCAGCCGGACATCCCACAGAGCCCTCTGTGATCCGCGTTCATGTCAATGGAAAGTCTCTGGGGTCCCGGCCGGCTCCGAAAGGCGCAGTGGATTTGATTTTCGACCCCTTGGGCCAAGGCATTGCCGCTGTAGTGACTTTTCCGATTCCCCCCGTTTTGCTGACCCCGGAACGCAATCAGATTACAATTTGTCTTGAAAAGGGAAGCTGGATTATTTACGACTACATTGCACTTAGTAAAAGCGGAAAGCCGCCTGCCCTCCGCAAAACAGCCGGGCGGAAGTTGCGTAAGAGGCTTCTTTCGTACAGCAAAGAAATAGTTTTTGCAACAAGAAAGCTCGGGCCGGATCCGCACTGGTACGCAAACATAGGCTATTATGCCGAAGGACACCTGAAAGACACTTCCGTCAACCGGCCGGGGTACCACCGCGGCATGCGGGTTACTTACCGGCGAGGTGGAAAACTGTGCGTACTCGATCTTGAAACCGGAGCTGTGCGCACACTTATTAATGATCCTTCAGGGGGTGTGCGGGATCCCGCTGTGCACTACGACGGGCAGACGATTCTTTTCGCCTATCGGCGCGGAGAAAGCCCTTATTACCATCTTTACACAATCAAAGCGGACGGAACCGGCTTGAGACAACTTACTTCAGGTCCCTACGACGATTTCGAGCCGTGCTGGCTTCCCGACGGCGGAATAGTTTTCGTCTCAACGCGCTGCAAACGCTGGGTGAACTGCTGGGTCACGCAGGTTGCAACGTTGTACCGGTGCAACGCGGACGGAGGCGACATCCGCCAGATCTCAGCCAACATAGAGCACGACAACACTCCGTGGGTGCTTCCCGACGGCCGTATTCTTTACCAGCGCTGGGAATACGTGGATCGATCGCAGGTGCACTATCACCACTTGTGGACCACAAACCCCGACGGTACCTGCCAAATGGTCTTCTACGGCAATTTGAATCCCGGCGTGGTTATGATCGACGCAAAGCCGATACCCGGGTGCGGGCAAGTTGTTGCGATTTTCTCCCCCGGCCACGGCAGGCGCGAGCATGATGGTGCAGTTGTTGTCATCGATCCCGAGCTTGGACCGGACGATCCTAAGGCGGCCAGGTACATAAAACGGCAGCCGCGCTTCAGAGACCCCTGGGCGTTTGATCAAGAGACTTTTATTGCAGCCTCAGGTGACACACTTGTAGCCTTGGACCGGCGCGGCCGTATGGAGGTCCTTTACCGCCTGCCTGAAGCGGATCGGAAGGCGGGCTTTCAATGTCACGAGCCCAGACCGCTTGTGCCCCGAAAGCGGGAGCGGATAATTCCTCCCAGGGTGGATTTGACCTCAACAACCGGCCGCTTCGTACTTGCCGACGTATACCGCGGCCGCAATATGAAGGGAGTTAAGAGGGGCGAGATCAAGAAGCTGCTCGTTCTTGAAAGCCTTCCCAAACCGATCAATTACACGGGCGGTATGGATCCTTTGACCTACGGCGGGTCGTTTACCTTGGAACGCGTGTTGGGCACGGTACCGGTTGAGCCGGACGGTTCCGCTTACTTTGAAGCACCTGCTTTGCGTCCGTTGATCTTTGTTGCGCTTGACGAAAAGGATCTCTCGGTCAAACGCATGCAAAGTTTCGCAACCGTTCAGCCCGGTGAAATCCTCGGGTGCGTGGGCTGTCACGAACGGCGCACCGAAGCTGTTTTCTCGCCGCGCAATCTGCTCGCACTGAGGCGTCCTGCAAGCGTAATCAAGCCCATTAAGGGATACCCGGACGTCTTCGACTTCCCGCGGGATATCCAGCCGATTCTCGATGATCTCTGTGTTGACTGTCACGGTTACGAAAAAACTTCGCGAGGAGGGCCTTACGCCGGGAAAGTCATTCTCACAGGCGACAGAGGGCCGATGTTTTCACACAGCTACTTTACAATGACCGTGAAACGGCTCTTTTCAGACGGCAGGAACCTGCCGAGAAGCAACTACCCGCCTCGTGCCTTGGGATCCTCGGCAAGCCGCATACTTCGAATGCTTGACGGCAGCCACTACGGAGTCCGTGCCACCGAACGACAAAAAACCATGCTGCGTCTTTGGATCGAAACGGGCGCGCCGTATCCCGGCACTTACGGAGCGCTTGGAAGCGGCTGTATCGGCGGGTATCGAGAAAACATACAGATCAATGTGGATTGGGAATGGCCCACCACCCGAGCCGGTGCTGAAGTGATCGGTCGCAGGTGTGCTTCCTGCCACAAAGGTGAAAAGATTCTGCCGCGCTCGTTGTCAGACGAAAGAGGTGTTTCGTTTTGGAATTTCAGCCTGGAGGACCCGCGGCTCAAGCTAAGCCGGCATATTGTTTTCAACCTGAGTCGGCCGGAAAAATCACTTCTCCTCCTTGCACCCTTGGCCCGCAAAGCCGGAGGCTTCGGACTTTGCAAGCCCTCTCCGGTCTTTGCTTCAAGGAGTGACAGAGATTGGGAAATTCTGCTGCGCATGGTGGAGGCGGGCAAAGAGTACCTCCAGAAAATCAAGAGGTTCGATATGCCGGGATTCAGGCCGCCTGAGGCCTATATACGAGAGATGAAAAGATTCGGTATTCTTCCCGCTGACTGGCCGCCTGAAGCGCATGTGGACACCTATGCTCTTGATCGGGCTTACTGGCGATCCTTATGGTACAAGCCGCTTGCGGTGCACTCGGACACCAGGTGACAGAATCGAGAGCACAGAGGTAAAACACCCGTGTCGGAAACGAATCGCCGTTCGCGGAGAAGTGCGCTGCTCTTTAGGGCTCCCAGCCTTTGAACATGCTCCCTGAGAAAAAGACACCTTCTGGAGAAAAGGCGCTCTTTGAGCAGGCCTTTCCTTCCCCGAAGCACAGGACATTGGGTGGGGCTCTCTCATGCCTGCAAAAAAGTGGCGGCGCACTTCGCAAACCACTACATTTTCTTGCTCTTGGGCGGTTTTTTCATTGCGCTTGCAATGCAAGGCCTGCAGCGCTTGACCTTCGCGGACGGTCCGACCTGCTCAGCCTCGAGGGCTTTCTTCGCAACGCTACCGTGCTAATGGTGATGGGTGTACTTTGCTTCGCCCTGCCTATGATTACCTTTCCCGGATGGCCCGCACAGGCCTCTACCTTAGCTTCATTATGACAGCGGTGATCACCTTTTACGCTGTGGTCGTCCCTCTTTTTCGAATCGACCTCTCGGCTCCGCCCGCTTGGCTCATGCACCCTTAGGTGTAGGTGGGACGAAGAACTGGAAAGAAATGGGAGAAACAGGGTAACAACCTGTCCCGCCGAGTCAGTCCAAAA
>CAZGYL010000181.1:0-8602 GCA_964529985.1 uncultured Planctomycetia bacterium
GAGAAGGAAAGGGAATTTTGGCGGTTGCCCTGCCTGGAGGGCCGGCTTCTCTTGCTTTCGTACCCAAGCAACCGAGCGCTGCGGAGCCGCTTACGTCTTTGGGACTTAAGCCCCTTCAAGTAAGGGAAACCAAGGAAGGCTTTTGGGTCGAAAGCGGAGCGGCTTCAGTCTTTTACGACAAGAGGGCCGGAGGGCTTCCGCGCTTGGTGAGGTTCCCGGACGGGCGTACCTTTTCGTTTCACCTCAACGATAGGTTGTATGGACGCGGCCGCGGCGGGTACCTGTTGCGCGATGACGCACAGGCCCGGCTTTCGGTTCCGGCCCGAGGGCCCCTTCGAGTTGTTGTGAGGGCCGAAGCACGCTACGGCGGTTCGAGGAAAGCTCCTGGAAGTCCCTGCGCTGTTTACCTTTTTGAGCACATGGCGGGCTCCCCGTTTGTGCGGGTCAGTGTACAGGTAAGGCAGAAAAAACCTGTGGCGTGGTCTGAGCTTCATGTGCTTGAAATCAATTTGGGCAGGGATTTCAAAGGTTCTTGGGCTGCCGGAGAGCCCTACCGGTCCGGGTCGCTGGCCGGCGCCAAGCGCTCTTACCGGGGGGACTCCTGGGGTCTGTTACGAAGCGGAGCCGGAATGCTCGGGCTTTCAGGTACGCCTGTCATTATCTATGACGACAACCGCTCATACGGCACTTATCTCCATGGACCGTGGGTGAGGTTCGCTCAAACGCAGGCTTCTTTTGAGCTTCTTTGGTATATAGGGCCCTCAGCCGATCGGTTGCCCGCCGAGCAGAGATTCCTCTCATACTTCTTGACGACGCCGGAGCTGCAGGAGCGTGCTGAGAAGCTGCAGCAGAGATCCCTGCTTGCAAAAGCTGTACTTGATTGCCTGAGCGGGGAAGCACCTTTTGAACTTTATCGAAAAGCGGTTGATTCGCTTTACAAGACTTCAGGAAGAGAAATCCCCCGCGGCCTTTCCTTGCAGGGGCGGCAGGCGGGAAGCACAGTTTTGCTTTTCAGCGAGAAGGAAAGGAGTGTCTTAGGGCTGTGGGAAGAAGGCAGGCGGCTTCTGAGTGATTCAGGAGGACTTTGGCTGCTTGAGCTTGAAGAAAGTGCCCGAGGGGTGAAACACGAAGTTAAGCCTTCGGACCGCGACCTCGCCTTCTCGCTGCGAAGTTCAGAAGAAGGGGCTTTTGTGGCTGAATGGCGCTCGAAGACGGGCTTGCAAGTAAGCCTCAAGCTGCAGCTCAACCCGGGTGATCTATCCGCGCGGCTTCAAATCGCCTCTTTGCCTCCGGGTGCGTCCTTGAGCGCGGTTCGTTTTCCTGTGGTCAGGTTGGGGCCTTTTGCAGGCGGGGGACCCGAGACCCTGCTTTACCCGCAGGTCTCAGGCCGATTGGAAAGCGAGCCTTACAGCAGGGCTTTTCGAATGACCGGCACTTATCCAAGCGGCTGGTGTCCGGTGCAATGCCTCGCGCTCTACGATGAAGAAGGGGGGCTGTACGCTGCTTGTGAGGATCCGACGGCAAGCAGGAAAGATTTCAACCTGAGGGGCTCACCCGAAGGACTCGAATTTTACGTTTTGTGGCCGGCTCCGGATTGCGGGCGTCCCGGAAATACCTGGAGGATACCCGGCCGCGTGAGGTTCCGAACGTTCAAGGGAGACTGGTTCGACGCGGCTCTCCTTTACCGCGGTTGGGCTGAGCGGGAAGCCCCGTGGCTCAGGCCCAGAAAGCGCCCGACGCCCCGGTGGTTCGAGGATATCGCGGTATGGGCTCTTGCAAGCGGCGCCCCACGAAAGGTGGCCTCAGAGGTTTGCGACTTCAGCCGCTTTTTCGATGTCCCGAAAGCGGTCCATTGGTACAACTGGCACCGGATTCCGTTTGACACCGACTACCCGCATTATTTCCCTGCAAAGGAAGGATTCAGGCGCGGCGTGGCCGAGCTTCACCACTGCGGGGTACGTGTCATGCCTTACATAAACGGCAGGCTCTGGGACACGGGGTTGGAGGATTTCAAGGGCAAGGTGCGCGCTGCAGCAACCAAGGATCGGGCGGGGAAGGTCTACATAGAGCAGTACGGCTCCGGCCGGAAGCTTGCGCCTATGTGCCCGACCACCAAGCTGTGGCAGGCAAAGGTCGCCGAAATCGTAAGTCGGCTTTTCGGTACTGAGAATCCGGTGGACGCCGTTTACATAGACCAAGTGGCTGCAGCAAAACCGCGATTGTGTTTTGACCCCTCTCACGGACACCCTCTCGGTGGAGGCTCATGGTGGATTGATCAGGGGTACCGGGTTCTACTGGAAAAGATACGATCGGATCTTCCGAAAGATGCGGTTCTCACAACCGAGTGTAACGCAGAGCCCTATATCGATCTTTTCGATGGTTACTTGACCTGGCACTTCCAGTATCAGAACCAGGTACCGTTTTTTGCAGCTGTTTACGGCGGGCGGATTCAGCTTTTCGGCCGTGCGTATCGAGGCGGTCCGACGGCCCGGGCGGCTATGAGAATGAAAACGGCTCAGGCGTTTGTTTTCGGGGAGCAACTGGGCTGGATAAATCCACAGGTGGTCAAAGATCCTGTAAACGGGCCGTTCTTGCGCCGGCTTGCAAGATTGCGGTACAAGTTGCGTGATTTTCTTGCGAGGGGCCGCATGGCCCGCCCGCCACGGATTCTGACGGAAGTGCCCCAGGTGACGGCGGACTGGCGGTGGCACGGCGCCTGGCCCATTACGGTCTCTGTGCTTCAGAGGGGAGCCTGGAGTGACGGCAACGGAAACGTTGCTTTGCTTTTCGTAAATATAGACGGTGAGGAGCTCCCGTTCTGCGCTGACTGCACCGGCAGCTTGGGGAAAATCGGCTCAGCCGGCCTTGTTTGCGAAAAGCTGAGCGAGTCCGGATCAAGCAGGTTGAAAGGACCTTTGAACCCCCGCCGGCTTCAGTTGAGGCTTAAGCCTTACGATGCCTTTGCCCTGTGCTTCAAGCTGAAAAGGGCGGAGTAAGCTGTTTTTCGGTTTTTCAGGAGGGAATCGGCGTCTTACCGAGCAAAGCACGGCCCAAAGGCGCCGAGCGGTAGCCGCCTCGCGCCTCCTGGAGGCTGAAGACCCCGTAGTCGTGATTGGCTTCAAGGAAGACCGGTCCGCCCGGTGTGAGAATCAGGTCCCACCCCAGGCAACGAAGAGGCAGAAGAAGCGGAGCCGCTTCTTTGACAAGTGAAAGAGCTTCTTTGAAGAAAGGCAGCTCAGTGCCTTCAAAGCGGAAGCCGGTCCCCGGGTGCCGCTCGCACCAATCGCCTCCGAAAGCAGCTCCTGTGCGGCCGAAACGCTTAAGCCTTCCTGTGGAGAGGTCCACCCCGACAAGCAGTCCTCCCTGACAGAGGTTGTCAATAAGGCTGCCCGGGCCTCCTACACGAAGAAGCGCTGAGTTGATGTACACCTTCTCGCCCTCAATGAAAGTGTCGATCCGAAGTGTATTCACCGAGGTGGGGTTCATCTCTGCAAGTAAAGGATGCTGCGTGATATAGGGCTGAATGAGATAAAGCTCAACACCTGAAGCTTGGAAGAGCTCCGCTGCAAAAGCTTTTGGATCGACGCGCAGTTTCCCGCTTCGGCCGGCGTCCAAAACTCTGACGCCCCGGCCTTGACCTGAGTAGCGCGGTTTGAGCACCAAGCGCTTTTCCTCCGCCGGGTCGGGCAATGCCTCAAGCCGGTTGCCCTCGGTATCGGTGAGGCTGCCGTCACTGTGAATGAGAGCAAGTGTGGAGACCACAGGCAGGCCGGCTTCCGAGAGGATTCTCTCAAAGCGCAGTTTGTCCCTGACAAGGTCATGCGCTTCAGGGGGATTGCACGAGTCGCGGTAGCGCATTATGAGTTCAGGGGGTATGTACTCCTCGACATTCGCCTTGCAGGACTTAAGGAACAAGCCGTGCTTGACGTAGTGGTAGGGGGGATAACGGTATAAGCGGTACAGTCTCAGGGCTTCGCGAAGCTGAGCACTGAAAGGCTTTTTCGGCCCTGCGCTCAAGTACCAGGGGATTTCAAACCTCAAGAACCGCCATATCCGCCGCCACATAGCTCCTCATCCCTGCGGCCCCCCGGGCCGCCTTCAAAATTATCGGCAGCAGGCGCGCTCGGGCGAAGCTTGTTCCGCGGCGGCGGAAGAGGTTTTGCGGAACCGGGTTCCCTCACCCGGCTTCGAAGCCTGCGCTTTGAGCTCCATGATGCGGATATTGCGGTAGCAGACTTTGCTGCCGTGATCCTGCAGCATGATCCTTCCCTTGGGGTTTTGGGCGAAGTTGGGAAGCTTGCGGAATTTGCTTGCCGCATGCGCCTTCTTGAACCGCTCGGAATGAAGGTCCACCCGTACGACAAGCTTTCCGTTCAGCCAATGCTCGATCAGGCTGCCGCGTGCTACGATTTTTCCCTTGTTCCACCGGCCTTCGGGCTTTGGAAACCAAGAAGCGGGATCCGGTGCGATGAGATCATAGAGGGCGGCTGTTGCGCCTTTTGCATGGGCCAAGGTCGAGCGGTCGCGCTTTGAGTCCGCGATGATCTGGTACTCGGGGCCGAGGTAACTGCGGCCGTACCATGTCATTCTGTATTTAACACCACTGTTTCCGTGAGGCGGAATCTTCCATTCGAATTCAAGGATAAAATCGTCGTATTGCTTCACGGTGTATATATCGCCTCTGCGTTTCCCGGCTTTGGGATTGAGCCAGAGCACTCCGTCGGAAACCGTCCAGCAAGTGACGGTCGCCGGTTCTCCTCTAAGCGTCTGCCAGCCGTTCAGGGTCTTGCCGTCAAAAAGCGGAACCCATTGGCCCTTGGGCGAAGCTCCGAGCGTAAGACCGGCGGCCAGGCATAAAGCTGTGAGAACTCCCTTGCAGTTCATCGGCATGCTCCTTCGCTGAAGGCGGGCGGTCATGCGTCCTCCCAATCCAAGAGCCGCTTCTCACCCTCAAGCTTGCGCAACTCCGTTATGTCCTGGGTGACCTCCAAAGTGCCCAGATACTTTCCGTCACGATCCCGCACCGCGTAGTAAGCAATGTGCACGAAGGCGCCCTTATGCTCGATCCAGAATTCCGCCTTGTCTTTGCGCCCGGATTTGAACGCTTCGAGGATGCGCTCCACCATGTGCACGCTTTTCGGTGGATGGCAGTTCTGAACCGTTCTGCCGATCACACCTCGGCTTCGGGGGAAGATGCGCTTAGGTGTGTCGCTGTAGTAGCGGACTGTGTCTTGGTCGTCCACGAAAGTGATTTCCACAGGCAGAGTTCTGAGGACGGCGTTAAGCTGCTGCGCACTCAGCGTGCCTACGTCAAGCTCGAGAGCGCCGCCTGTTTGCTGGGGCGAAGCACCGGAGGAGGCCGTTGCCGCCGCACCGGCCGCCTCGGGTGAAACCTCAGGGAAAGGATAGCCGATTTCGCGCTCCCCTCGCCTCATTTCGGCCCACTCCTCGTCGTTCAGGTTCTGCAGAGCCATCGGGAAAAGGATCTTGTTTTCCTTAAATACCATTTCAACGATGGCCCGGGTGAGCTTCGGAACCAATAGGCGCAGCTCTTCGACATTGCGTTCTTCAAGCGCCCGGCGCGTTGATTTCAGGAGAGCTCTTATCTCGTCATGCACGCCCCACATTACCTTGGGAGGGCCTGTTATTCCGTGTTTCTCGAGGAACGGGAAGAGTTGGTTTTCCTTGCGTACGTAATGGGTCTCTACTCCGGAAAGTCGCTCAACAACGTTTTCAAGAGCCTGCCACGCCTCCTGCGGCACGTCGCCTGCAAGCTCCTTCACGCGGGCGTCAAGCTCGCGGCAAAGCCGGGTTATGACCTCGTTTTCGGCCATGTAAGTATGGACCGGATGCCCCGGCTCGACTTTGGGAAGCTCCTGTTGCTCGAGGCCTTCTTTCATGACCTCCACATGGACGTCGCAGAGCCGCTGGATCTCTGTAACAGGAAGCCCCTCGCGGACAAGCGCCTCTTCGACCTCGCCGATCTCGCTGGGATCCACCTCCTGGAGGAATTCGTGAAATCGTTTCTTCGCCTCCTCCACGTTTTCGCCCTTGTGCAGATCCTGGAGGATTTCCTTAAGAACCTTCTTTCGCACTTCGGGGTCATCGTAACGCCCGAACGAAACCTGCACCTCAGCGCCGATTCGTTTCTTGATTTCGTCGCGGATGGCGGCAAGCAGTTCGTTGAGGGGCACCTTGCTCATAGCGCTTGCCTGCCTCAGGGTGGCGAACCTGCCCAGCGTCATCCTAAAGGACTTTTTCTTAAGAAGGTTAAATGCCGGGTTGTACGAAGGAAGGAAGTCCTCAAGGAAAGGATAAGCCTTAAGAAGATCGTTGACCTTTGTCTTTCCGGAAAGCTCCATAAAGCACACCTCACACTGCAAGTGGCCGGCGGTTTTCTTCTCTTCGAAGACACTAAGGGTATCCCAGTTTCAATCGGGGGCCAACCTCTCGGACCGCTTCCCGGCCGGAGTGCCGAGTCAAAATGACACCGAGGCCCGCCTCTTTCCCTCTCCAAACTCCTTTTCGGCTGTCAGAGTGGCAGAATTTCCAAGCCACTCGAATGCCTTTTTCAACCACTTCGGCTCGGAGTTGTAACCTGTTATGCCACAAGAGGTTATAAAGCAGGCAGGCGGATTTCGTGCGGCATGCAACTTGCATCTGAGAAGGCCGGTCAGAGCGGGGTAAGCGGAACGGAATTCCCGTTATGCGACGTGTAGAGGAGGGTCGGTGAAAGGAGGGCACGGCAATGAGGCTCAGAGACTTGATTCCCTGGCGTCGAAAGACCGAGGTCCCCGTGCGTCGGGTTTCTGCAACTCGGGCCGCCACGGTGCAGGACCGGATAAATGAGCTTTTTGACCGTTACCTTAGTGCGCTTGACCGCGTCTTCTTTGATGGCGAGCCGCTTTTTGAGGCATCGTTTTGGCCGCCTGTAACAGTTAAGGAGAACGAACACCAGATCGTGGTCCGGGCGGAACTTCCGGGCCTGGATCCCGGTGACCTGGATGTGACATTGACCTCGAACAGTTTGATCATCGCAGGTGAGAAGCGGGAGGAGAGAAGCGGCGGTGATGAGTACTACCACTTCAACGAGTGCACGTGGGGCTCGTTCCGCCGCGAGATCCCGCTTCCTGAGGAAATCGAAGCGGACAAGGTAAGTGCCGAGTTTTCAAAGGGTGTCTTAACGGTCACCCTTCCCAAGACTGAAGAAGCGCGCAAGAGGTCGCGCAAGGTACAGGTGCGCGTGGCCTGAAGCCGGCCGGGAAGCTGCAGCCGGCTGGCATACGGTCTCTCCGAAAGCGCCCGGTGGGGCGGGAAAGGAGGTGAACTCATGCTGCATGCAGGGAAAGTTCGTAGGGTGCGCGGATACAGCCGCTTCTCCGGTTTCTTTTTGTCGCTGTTTTTCGTTGCGGCGATCGCCTCGGTGCTTTCAGCCGATCTTAAGTCAGAGGCGCTGCAGGCAAGAAAAGAGCTTGCCAAGCTCCATGTCGCTTCGAACGCTTTCAGGCTTGTTGCGGCTGCGCTCAAGCCCAGCGTGGTGAGCATTCGCACGGCGAAGATCATAAGCGTCGCTTCAAGCGGCGGTCCTGAGGTTCCTTGGTTCGGGCAGAATGATCCTTTGCTTCGGCGCTTCTTCGGTGAAGATTTCTTCGAGCGTTTCTTCGGGATAAGGCCGCATGGAGGACACGTCTACAGGCAGACGGGGATCGGCACCGGCGTTATCGTCGATGAAAAAGGGTATATCGTTACCAACAACCACGTAGTAGAAGGTGCGGATGAAATCACGGTACAGCTTGCCGACAAGCGGGAGTTCACCCTTACGGGCGAGGAGCTGAAAAAGCGTGTTTGGACGGATCCGAAATCCGATCTTGCCGTTCTAAAAATTGATGCCGACAACCTGGTGCCCGCAAAATGGGGTGACAGCGACAAATTGGCTGTCGGTGACTGGGTTGTTGCGATCGGCAACCCGTTCGGGCTTGACCTTACCGTGACTGTGGGGATCTGCAGCGCCAAGGGAAGGGCCCTTGCGAACCTGGCTGAGTATCAGGATTTCATACAGACGGACGCTGCGATCAACCCCGGAAACAGCGGAGGGCCTCTGGCCAATTTGAAAGGCGAGGTGATCGGAATCAACACCGCGATTTTCTCCCGTACCGGCGGATACATGGGAATCGGGTTCGCCATTCCTTCAAACATGGCCCGCAACATCATGGAGCGGTTGATCAAGTACGGGAAGATCCGCAGGGGTTACCTCGGCGTGTACGTCCAAGACCTTACCCCTGATCTTGCAAAAACCCTGGGCCTTGAGGAGGTGAAGGGAGTCGTTGTGCCGAAGGTGGTGCCTGGCTCTCCTGCAGAGAAGGCCGGGATCAAGCAGGGGGACGTGATCCTTGAGGTGAACGGAAAGGCTATAGAAAGCGGCCAGCAACTTAAGAATTTGATCTCTTCCTTGAACGTGGGAGATGTGATCGAAATCAAGGTCAAGCGGGGCGGGAAGATCCTGGCCCTCAAGGCCGAGATCGCTGAAGCCGATTCGGGCGGATCCAAGGAGTCCCTCTACGACGTTTACGGGTTTGATGTTGAGGACCTAACCCCGGACGTA
>CAZGYL010000181.1:8612-9047 GCA_964529985.1 uncultured Planctomycetia bacterium
CAGGTCGAGGGCGTCGTGATAACGCGGGTCAAACCGGGCAGCCCTGCGGATCGCGCCGGGCTGCGGCGCAACGAGATCATCGTTTCGGTGCAGAACCGCAACATAAACAGTGTAGATGAGTTCCTGTCGGTGGTCCGGCAGGTTGATCCCTCGCGGGGGTTGCTCCTGCTTGTGCGCAACCCCTACGGAATGCGTTTCGTCGCTGTGCGGAAGCCGTAAGAAGACCGATCGACCGAGGGCGGACCGCTCGGGGCAACGGGGCCCCGGGCGGTTTTTTTACCGCGGGCAGATCTCAAAGAATCCGATCTCCTCCAATTTCCCCTCAAGGGAGGCATACTGCTCGGGCGTGAGGTCACGCAGCGGCATGCGCACAGGGCCGCAGTCGACCCCTCTCATCTTCATGACGGCCTTGGCCGCCGCGTTGAAGGAAGCACC
>CAZGYL010000182.1:0-9043 GCA_964529985.1 uncultured Planctomycetia bacterium
TGGCGGCATAAAAGATTCGCGTTGAGGGGCAGGTCCACGGTCACAGGCGAGGCGGCCACCGGATCACCCAAGGTGCCGCGCGCGATGGGCCTGAGCGCGTAACTGTAAGTTCCCGGGGCAAGAGGCCCATCTTCATATGACGTGACGGGCGCAAGCCGTACTATTTCTTCCCCGTTCCTAAAGAGCGCAAGACCTTCGTATCCTTCCCCTGATTCCCAAGAAAGCAGCACCCTGAACGGATCCTGGGGATCCAGCCTTGCGGTAAATTGGCGGGGCGGCCGCAGTACCCCTTGCGATCCTCCTATTATCGAGCTGCACAAAGCAGGCTTGCTGCGCGTCTCTCCCAATACCGCACTCACCCCGAAAAGGTGCCCCGTCCCTGTAGGATCATCAGGCTCTCTGTATTCTGTAACTTCAGGCCCGAAAGTCCTCCATGGAGTCTCGGTGTTGTCCCGCCACAGAACAAACCCGTCCACAGGCCCTGTTGCATGCCACCTGACCACAAGATCGGAGCCCTCCTTGGAGCAACCGTCGATAATCGGGCTGGGCACAAAGGTCAGGCTGCAGGAGGCTTTATCACTGTCGCCTTCTTCTCCCTCGACCTCGACCTCATACGTATTTTCTCCAGGAGGCACAACATCGTCCGTCCACGCACCCGGCCCGCTCAAACTTGCAACCAAGGAGCCGTTCCTGTGCACCCGCACCGTCGGCAGGGCATCGCCTCGCGGCGATTCCCACGAGATTCGGGCCTTTGCCGCCAGGCCGTCCTCTTGAACGTCAAGGTCGCAACTTACAGCAAGAAGCTGACCTTTGGTTTCAAGCACAGCTTCACCACCCTCCAGCCCTGCAACCACCCAAGCGTTCTCAGCAGCGAGGTGGAAGGCGCTGTCGACCGGTTTGCCGTCGGCGTCTGTAAGCCCATGCTCCAGCCGGACCACTGCTTGGGCGCTCTGCTGGGTGGTGAAACGGAAAGTGAGGGTGAACAAGGCCACTTCCTGGCGGATCGTGAACGGAAGGTTCGTTTTGAGAGCGGCTATAACATGATCCGTGCACCCTTGACCCGCGCTGCAAGTGGTTATAGTGCTGTTGTCTGTGTTAAAGAAGCCGGGCTGCGGGTAATTAACGCCTACGAGTTGAAGTATGTCGGGCGGGTAAGCGACTCCGATCCGCACCTCATCGAAATCCCGGCTGCTCCGGCCGAGCACAGTGATCGTGAATGTCCTCCCGCCCGCAGATTCAATCCGCGGATCGAACCTCAAGTATGCAAGTGTCGGTACCGCGCCGGCCGCCTGACCTTCAAAGAGATAAATACCTCCAGAGCCCGAAGCCAGAAGCTCCACCGTACCGTTTAGATCAATATCAAGAGGCGCCAAGAAGCGTACGCCCGGCGAGTCGCTCAAGTTGAATTCCAGCTCATAGGAACCTTGAACATCCTTGAAGAAAATCGTTGCAAGCTGGGACCAAACGGGAGAGCCGAGAACGATCTCCCGGCTTCCGTCTGCAGAGGTATCAACGGCGCAGCCGGCAAGTTCCCGAGCCGGGGGTAGCGGAAGATCCTGAGAAAACACCGTTTCATACCCTTCTTCCCCTTTGCTCAGTATCTCAAGCGAAACTTTCGCTCCGGACCTCTGCCCCGCAGGGTGAACAAGGACAATTTCAGGCTTTCCGTCACCCGTTAAGTCAAGGGGAAAGAAAAGTCCTCCCGGTTCAAGAGCAGCCAAACGCTGCGGAGGCTTCAGCCCGCCCGGCTCGTTCAGGATCACAAAAAGCTCACCTGCGCAACGGAAAACAACATCGGGTAGGAAATCCCCGCTTGCATCAAAGACTTTGAGATCATCGACCGCAGGTACCTGAGGGAAGAAACCTTCAGAGAAAACAAGTGACGGAGCGGCTTCCTCCATTCCGGGCAGGCCGGCAAGCTCGGGAGGCAGATCCGCTCCTCCGCGCACAACAAGCGCAAGGCCGTCAGGCCCGCCTGCAACGATATCAAAACGCCCGTCCCCGTTCAGATCGCCTGTGCCGAGCACATTATCGAAACGGCCGGGCAACTCCGCACTTAAGTCAGGGTCTTCTGCAAGGAAACCGAAACCGCGCGGCTCAACGATCTTAAGCACGGTTGAGTTTCCGGCTCGAACCGCAGCAACGATTCTCAAAACTCCCTCACCGCGGGGATCACAGGTTCCTATAGCCCGCACCGTCCCTTCGACAGGCCGCCAGGGAACAACCAGCATTTGGCCCGCTCCCTGCGCGGTTGCCAGAAGAACCCCTCCCTGGCCGTCCAAAAACGCCGCTTCAAGCCCGGGAGCGGATTTGCGCAGGTCTCCGACTCTTATCTCCTGCGCTTCAATTCCTGCAAGCAACTGTACGCTATCCCACGGCAGGGAAACAGGAGCCGACGCTCCGCTGAACGTCAGTTCGGCTGGCACGATGGCATCGTCCGGATCAACTCCGAAAATTTTATTTGAAACGCTGATCCGTACCGGCTCGCCGGCCAAGAAAGGCGTTTCCGGGACGAAAACCACCGCCCCGGAGCGTCCTTGATCCGATCCCGAGAAGCTCACCGAACCTGTGTGCAATCCGGTCCATTCCCCCAGGGCACGTATATTGCCTTGCGCGCTTGTTTGCGTAACGGCCCGCGAAAAATGTATGGTCACAGGGGTTCCCAGGGGAACTCCGGCGCTTTGGGGCGCAGGATCCGTGCTTGTCACACGCGGAGGCCCCGTGTATACCTCAGGCAGCTCGCCGGCGACGAAGAAGAGAAATTCGTATCCTTCAAAAGGGATCCGATCCTTGCCTACGATTCGGTCTGTGAGACGCACGTGCACTTCGTCGCCGGGCACAAACCCACTGCCTCCATCGTCCCGCTCGCCGACTTCAAAGGTAAAAGTGCGGGCGTCTTCGCTTGCGGTTATCTGGCCTTCGTAGCGCTTTCCGTAGTACTTCCCTTCGACAATGAAACTTTCCGGCGTAACCGAATCAGGGTTCATGGCCCTTGAAAAGGTAACTACGATTTGGGCGTCGGTCGGTACATCGCGGGCGCCGTTCGGAGGTACATGACTGAGAACGTCTGCACTGTCGGTGCAACCTCCGAGGAAGACGAGAAGCGCGGAAGCGATAAGTGCGAAGATGCGCATGTGAAAGACTCCGAAACCGTACTCCCTTGCACCTGCTTACGTCAAAGGTCGCGCGGAAGGCTTCACACCCGAAATTTCCCTCACATGCCCGAAGAAAAAAGCAAGAGCTATTTTACCATGCGGGCGTTTTTTTGAGAACCCACCGCGCTCAAAAAGCATCCTCCCGTGGGGAGTGATTGGTCCGTCGAGAGTGTGCCCGCAGGCTTATGGAAGTGTCCGGCTGCTTCGGGTTTCCTGCGGCTGAACAAAGAAAAACCGCTTCGAGCATTCCTGCGGGAATCCTCGAAGCGGCTCTCAGCTCAACCGAAGCGGCGGGCGGTTTACTCGCAGCCTGCGCCTATCGCCTTACAGGACAGACCGTCTTCGGGGTTGTCGCTGTCCCTGTCGTTCGGATCGGTACCGCACTCGGGGAAAGGCTCTGCCGGAGGCGATCCGCCCTTCAGGCGCCAGTAGACCACAACGATGGCATCGCTTTGATCGACCGTTCCGTCATCGTTCGCGTCTGCAGCGTCCTGACACGGAGGCTCCACTCCGCCGCGGTAAATCCAGCTCAGGATCCAAACACCGTCGGCGATATCGACTCGAGCATCGTTGTTTGCGTCACCGCGCACAAAAGGACGGAGTCGTCCCAGAGGAGGCGTCAAGGTAATGCTCGCCTTCTGGACCTCCGTAAGGAGATAGGAATCACTCAAAACCGATATTACGGCCGGAACAGGCGGATCGCCCAAAACCTCGTTTGCAAGCGATACCTCAGTGGTCTGCTCTGAATCGCCTTGAGCGAGCTCAACAGCGGAGCGGTAAGTAAAAGTCTCGGTGTGGATCTTCTCACCGGGCTGAAGGGGAATCTCGTGGAACTCAGGCCCGAGGCTAATAACGCAACCCACGGTACCGCCGGATCCGCCCGCCGGATTGATATTAACTCCGTAAAAATCAGGAGGGTTGCCGCCGTTTGCCGTATTGGTGAGATCTGAAGGTTCGATTGAAACGAGCTCAAGCAGATTTCCGTCGTGTGCAAGACCGTAAGACCAGCCCTGAACGGCGGCGGCCGCCGAATCCTCAGCAAGGCCGAGTTCCACCTTCACTTTAGCGGTGGTTGTCTTGTTGGCCGGCAGCGTCTGCGTAAGCGGGCTTGTTGCAAAGACCGCTTTGATCCCCGGGCCTTCTTTGACTTTCAGGGTCACACCCTCAAGTGTCGCCGGATTGATGCTCTGCCCGCCTACCACGACGACCGTCTCAACGGGTGGTTCTCCCAAAGTGTTGCAGAAATCAGCCGTTGTCTCCGATCCCGGCGCCCCGTCGAACCGGTATGTGATCCGCAACATCTCGAACCTTTCGGTAGGAGCGAGGAAATTCTGCTGCATGAAATGAATCACCACGCCCTGAGTTACACCTCCCGGGTAAACCGTGGTGCTTTCGAAGTCGGGCTTGTTTCCTCCGTTCACCTTTTCGGTGTCGGTGCCTTCGATCGTCACGTCGGTGACCGTGACAACGGTGGAATCCTCATGACAAACACCGAACGACCAGCCTTGGACCTCTCCCTGGTCGACACGCAGCAAGACGCTCACGACCTTCTCTTCGGTCTGTCCTGCTTCAACGGTCTTCTCTCCGTCAGGACCTTCAAGCCACATGGCGAACTTGTCCGGTCCCGGGACCGGTTCCGCCGACCAGAGGTTCTTACCGAACGCGAAGACCACGGCGGCGATCACCACGTAACTGAGCCACGTACGCGATCGAATCATAGCTCTCTCCTGTCTCCCTTAGCAGCCCACTTGCCTCATTCTCTTAACGTACAGCGTATTGTACATTTCCGCTAACCGGCACATTGCTTTCTCACTCACACGTCGTTGCGGCCTCGCAGCCCAGGTCCCGGCCGTAAAGGTCGGGCGTGGGATCCGGACCGGGGGTGTAAGGACCCGGGTCAGGAGGCTCCGGACCGAATTTGAAAAGCCAGCGCAGAACGCGCACGGAATCGGCCAGGTCGACCGTACCGTCGTCGTTCGCGTCGCATGCATCCAGGCACGGCGGGAAGAAAACCTGCGTGAAGACGTGACCGAGAATGGACGGCGGATCGGCGATGTCCACCTCTCCGTCGAAATTGCAATCACCACGCCTGAAAGCCGCGACCGCCGTCACGCAAAGCTCGCCGTTATGCAGATTCGGAGCGATCGACTGGTGGAAAACAGCGGCCCTGTTGTTGATCGGAACGCTGCCGGCCCCCACCGCTCCGTCGCAGAACGTAATGGGCAGGCACTCGCCGCACTTAAGCTGGTGCCCTTCGTCGCAGAACTCGATCCTTGCAAGAAGCAACCGATCGTTGGGATCTTCGCCCGTAGGAGGCAGCATGCGATCGATCGATACAGGCGGAGTCGAATCGACGAGAATACCGATGATCAGCTCGCCGTTCTCTGCATGATACTGGACGAATTCCGCGTTGACCGCAGCGGTAATGCTGCCTTCAAGGTTCATGTTCTTAACGGTCAGGCGCTTGTCGTAACAGGAAGCGATCGACACGCCTTGAATCGGATTCGTCCGCGAGCTGTAGAAATAACCTACTTCGGCACAGCCCCCTTCCGGTATCGTAACGCCGTCTATATTGACCCAGAAATCGATGTCGACCTTCGAAGGCCCGGTCCAGCGGATTGTATCACCGACCTTCTGGAGCGCATCACCCAGCACACTCAGTCCCCCCTGCACAAGCAGGTTGTCAAGCGGCGGGTCTCCGAATTTTCCGTCTTCGAAGCTCAGAGCCGTAGTCGCTTCGGCCCCCGGTGCAAGTGAGGAACCGACGTAAGCGTAAACGAACTTCGCAAGGAGGGCGGGCTCGGCGCCGACCGGGATCGTCTGCCCCTCGAAAGGAGCATCAAAATCAAGAATCACACCCAGTGAGCCGCCTCCGTCGTAAATCTCAGGTTGAACGAATTCCGCGCCCGCCTGTTCCGTGGCGGTTCCACTTACGGTGATGTTCTGAAGCTTTGCGTTATCTTCATTCGCAAGCACCACCACGAATCCCTCAAGAGGCGCGGTGTTGTCTACGAGAACCTGAACTTCCGCCTGCTCATTTGTAGGGACGGCGGAGGCAGGCGCCTTCGCGATAAGGCGCTGAACCTCGCATTGCGGCGTCCAAGTCCCGTTCTCAAGTTCAAGCCCCTCATCCACGCTTATGCTGACCCCGTTCACAACGATCAGATTCACAAGAGGAGGTGAACCGAACTCGTTGTCGACGAACTCAAGTGCCGTAGGCTCGGCCTGTCCGGGGCAGACACTTCGAATATCGATCTTGGCTACTTCCGTCGTGCCGGCGGGAATCGTCTGCCCTTCGAACGGTTCCTCGACATCCATAACGACGCCGAGCGTAAATCCGTTGGAGTAAATTTCGGTCACAACCAACTCAGCGCCCAAGGTTTTGCTCAAGTTGTTCTCACGGTCCACATGAGTGACCTGAATCTTGGAACCGTCGAACTTAACAGCTGCAACAAAACCTTCCACCGGATCATCGCTGGTCACCGACAGGGTCACCTGTCCGGTCCTCCCTTCTCCGGAACTCAAGGAAAGGGCGTTCCGGCCGAAAGTTGTTGCAGGGCCCAGGACAAACAAAGCCCCGGCCAAGGCCATACACATCCAGTTGCTTCGCCTCATGGTCTCCCTCCTCAAGGCGTTTACGCGAGAGGACGCTCTCAAGCCGGTATTCCCTTCTCAACCGCGGCGTGTGAATAACCGCGCTCCGCTGGAATCCTACGTCCTCCCTTTCCTTGCTTCACCTGTCCTCCGACTCGCTTACTTCAGACCTCTACTAACAGGACTTCGCCCGCAGTACACAGTCACAATGCAGTTTTCGGAAACAAAATCTTGCCGCAAGTGACTCTTCCTGCGGTTTCAACCAAAGGGCGACTTCCGAAAGACGGTTCGCTCGTTGCATCCCCCGAGTACAGGGCGCTGAAAGAACCGCAAGGACTATCTTAAAGGCAAATTCACCTCCAGTCAACTGCTTCCCCTAAGTCCGCTTCCCGCAGCCCCTTGCACCGCCCCGCGTCCTTCTCCAAAGAGCCGGCCGGGGATTCGACCGACTCAGGGGCCTGGGCCCGCCCTCCGCCTCTGCACTCCAAAAGCCCTCACCAGAAACAAAAAAGGGCGCCGTTTCACTTGTTTATATGGATTATTTTGCAAAATAGTTTCTATACATTTCGGCGGCCAAAAACAAAGGAGGTGCTCCCCGCCTGGAGGGAGAACCCCCTTCGGCCGCTGCCTGAACTATTCAGCGCACGGAGGGTAGCTGACGCAGCTCTCCGCCGTACCACCCGTCTCGTCCAATCCGCACTCCGGGAACGGAGCTGCAGGAGGCTGGGGCGCGTAAGTGTCGCCTCCCCGCTCGATCGTTACGTTGAAAAGGTACGAGATCAGCATGATCACGTCGGTCACTTCGTGCGCATTGTTGTCATCCACATCGGCCGCATCCTTACACGGCGGTTCGGGTCCGCCCCTGAAAAGCCAGTTGATCGTGTAAATGCCGTCTGCGATATTTATCAAGCCATCGGCGTTGGCATCGCCTCGCACGAACGGAATCCGCGTGATAGGCTCGATCCTCTGAATCATCACAAAGTCGGGATTCGCAATGGGCTTGCTCTCGCCGTTTACAACGACAACCGCCGCCACAGGCGGTGTGGAGCAGCTGTCGAGAGCAAACTGCAGTTCGGCCGGATCCTCGACACCCAACCAACTTTCGGGGATCGTGCTTACGGTAAGATCAAGAACCGCTGCAGGCTCAAGAGCTTGAAGCACGTGGCTCATATCGTACGGTTCTTCAAACTCCATCACGATGCCGGCGGAGAAGCAGCCCTCACCGGCCAAGAATTCAAAAAATTCGGCCGTGGCCGCGTCCTCTCCGAGCGCTCCTTCGACGGCAAGTCCGGCAGGCACGGTCATGCTCAGCGACAATGCCTGGACACCGGTAGCGGGATTCCCCTCCTGCTTCGGGACTTCATGAAGCAGGATCGTGCGTACAACCGAAGCCACGCCTTCGTCGGAGCGGGGCTTGAGGATGTTTTCCTCTGCAGAGGAATCGTCAGCCAGGTAGAAGAAATCGGACTGGCAGTTCGGATCATCCGGCCCGAGGATATCTATAACCAGTGGTATCTGCTGGCCCGGCTCGTAGCTCTGGCCGCCGACGACGACTACAGTCTCGGTGGCAGGTTTCCCTACTTCGTTTGAAAAACCAATGGTCGTTGTTCCGGCGCCATCCCCCTGAAGAACGACCTCAAGCTTCAGGGTACCGAAATCAAGCTTGGGAGCCGGAAGCTTTACTTTCTGCATGAAATCCAAAACCACGCCCTGCGTTACGGCAATGTACTCGCCTTCCGCTCCGTCGACCGCATCAGGGGTGGAGCCGACCGCCGCGCTGGCCGCAGGCACAGTCAGATCACCGGCGGCGTAATAATTGATCGTATCAAAGCTCGGCTGTCCCTCACCGGGACCGGCAACCTGGAGATCGGGATGCTCCGTTGCATTCTGAATGTAGGAGGTCGCCCCGCCTGAGTTTTCCAGCAACACTCCTTGAGACCACCCCTGCACTTCATAAGCGTCGTCAGGAGAAGTCACATCAAAGCTCCAGAGCACGTCGACGGTCCGCACCGCACCGGCCGTTGCGCACACCGGGCTGTCGTCGCCCGCCGCCTTGATCGTAAGAAGTTCCGGTGTCACCGCAGCCGCCGCAGGCATCCCCACAAGCAGAAGTACCACCGCGATCACTGTGACCTGTCTCATAGTAGACTCTCCTTTCTCAATATCGCCCTACGCGACTCAGCCTCCTCTCTATCTGTCTCGCCCCTACCGACAAGGGTCGCCCGCTTCACACCCGAGGTCCAGCCCGTAAGCATCAGGCGTCGGATCGTATCCACCCGGCGGGAACGGACCGG
>CAZGYL010000183.1:0-9037 GCA_964529985.1 uncultured Planctomycetia bacterium
AAGGATCGAGCCGCTGCGGAGCGACCTATGGCTCTTGCCCTCTCCGTCCCAAACTTACTGACTTTTCTCAGGCTTCTGCTGCTTCCGCTCGCAGTGTGGCTTTTCCGTATCGGGCGCCCTACTGCTGCGGCGGCGCTTTTTGTAGTTGCAATGCTGACGGATTGTTTCGATGGTTTCTTGGCTTCCCTTCTTTCCCAGCGCACCGCTCTGGGTTCATATCTCGATCCGGTCGTCGATAAAATCGTGATCCTTGTTTTCTTCTACGAACTTGCCTTTGCAGGAATTCTGCCTTTTGCAATCGCGCACCTATTCCTTGCCCGGGAATTGCTTCAGAACGGAATCCGGGCGGCTGCGGCCTCGCGGGGAAAGGTAATAGGCGCAAACTGGATGGGCAAAACCAAGTCGGCTCTCCAGAGCACCGTCATTACCGCATGCCTGCTTGAGGAAGCGATCACCGGGGTTTTCGGCCTGAGCGACGCCGCTTCGTACCGCCTGGCCTGCTCGTATGCCGCGTGGGCCGTTCTTGCTCTCAGCTGGCTGTTTTTCATCAGATTCGCCGCTATCAACCGCTCGGCGTTTCTGGGTGAGCGCTGACCCTCTTGGCCCGGCGGCTTCGCTTCGGTTACACTGTATGAGTGGCTTTTTCCGGTGGGATCTTTGAAGCATGCAAAAGGAGGACGGATCGTGAAATCGGCAACAGGAGGGATTCTTGTCCTTTTAATCACCTTTCTTGCTGCAAAGGCCGAAGGCGGCACACAGGATGAGCGCTTTGAGGCGCTGGGCAAACGCTACCTCCGTGAATTCCCCGCGCTGAGCCCCGTGGGGGCCACGTTTCTTGGGGACCATAGGTTCGACGGCCTTCTTGACGAGGTGACTCCGGAAGCACGGGAGCGGAAGGCGGCCTTCAACCGGCGCTATCTCAAGCTGCTTCAAACTTTTGAGCCCGAGCAGCTTTCGCGCGCCAACCAGGTGGACTGGGTTCTGCTCAACAGACACCTGCGCGCTGAGCTCTGGCGCCTTACAGAGCTTAAAGAATGGCAGTGGAATCCGCTTCTTTACACCGGTCTTACGGGCGGCGCCGTTTACAGCCTGCTATGCCGCCCGTTTGCGCCGCTCCAGGAGCGCCTGGCGCATGTAGCAGACCGTTTGTTTAAATTCCCCCGCCTCTTGGAACAGGTGCGCAAAACGCTTGTTGTAGGCCGAGTCCCGAAGGTACATGCAGAGACGGCGGTAAAGCAAAACCGCGGAATATTTTCCCTCCTCGATCATATGGTCGAGCCGGAGCTGCCGCACCTGCCTCCGGATCTGAGATCCCGGCTGAAAAAAGCGCTGTCCGTTGCGCGCAACGCCCTTACCAAGCACCAAAAGTGGCTCGAAGAGGAGCTGCTCCCCAAGGCCGCAGGGACTTGGCGCGTAGGCCCTGAGATCTTTGATGCCAAGCTTCGCTTCGCACTTCAAACACCGCTCAGCCGCCAAGAAATCCGCAAGCTTGCAGAAAAGGAGCTCCGCAGGGCGAGACTTGAAATGTACGAAATCGCAAAAAGCGTTTATCTCAAAAAACACCCTTATACGGTTTTTCCCGAAAAGCCTTCAAAACCTTACCGCCAGGCGATAATCCGCGCGGCTTTGGAGCTCGCCTACGCCGAAACCCCCAAACCCGACCGGATCGTTGAGGCGGCGCGCAGGTCCCTGCGCATTACAACCGAATTCGTGCGTTCAAAAGATCTGGTCACCGTTCCACCCGATCCCCTTGAGATCATAGTCATGCCGGAGTTCAGGCGCGGCGTTTCCCTTGCTTACTGCGACTCGCCCGGTCCTCTCGAAGTCGGGCAAAAAACCTTTTACGCGGTATCACCACCGCCTGAAGACTGGACAGAGGAGCAAGTCCGGTCGTTCCTGCGCGAGTACAACATCCGATCCCTTCACAACCTTACGATTCACGAAGCCATGCCGGGACATTTCCTGCAGTTGGCCCATTCAAACCGATACCCGTCCAAGCTTCGGGCGGTGCTCTCCTCGGGGGTCTTCATAGAAGGTTGGGCCGTATACGGCGAAAAGCTGATGTGCGAGGAGGGATTCCTGAACGGGGATCCCCTCATGCGTCTTATCCGCCTGAAGTGGCTTCTGCGCGCTGTAGCTAATGCAATAATAGATCAAGCCGTACACTGCGAAGGCATGACGCGCGAAGAAGCCATGCGCCTGATGATAGAGGATACCTTTCAGGAAGAACGGGAAGCCGCAGGCAAATGGATCCGGGCTCAGCTCACTTCGGTTCAGCTTTCAACCTATTTCGTCGGCTACCTGGAGCACCTGCGCCTGAGGAAAACCGCTGAGAAGGTCTGGGGAGATTCATTCCGCCTCAAGCGCTACCACGATACAGTGCTTTCTTTCGGTTCGCCGCCGCCTCGGTTCGTTGAGGCGCTTATGTTCGGGAAACCGATCCCTCGATAATCGATCTGAAAGGTAATGAGCCCAACGAGGTGTTGACCATGTGCTTGCGTTCTCTGCTTTATCGGATCTGTTTCCTCTGCGTTCTCTGTGCAAGTTGGCCGGCCGGCGCCGGGCGGCCTGCAAAACCGCCGGCTCTAACGCTTGAGAACATCTTCACCAAGAAACTCTTTTCAGCCCGCTCGTTCGGCCCGGCCCGCTGGCTTGCAAGACCCAAAGGCTTTATAACGCTTGAGCCTTCTCAGGCGCTCAAAGGCGCAAGAGATCTGGTCCTTTACAGGCTTCCCGGACTTAGGAAGGAGATCTTCGTCTCCGCACGCCGATTGATCCCAAAGGGCAAGAAGAAGCCTTTGACCGTAAAGGATTTCGCGGTAAGCAGCGACGGCCTCCGGGTTCTGATCTTTACCAACTCAAGGCGCGTTTGGCGACTTGAAACCCGAGGGGACTGGTGGGTCCTCGACAGGCGCACGGGCGGCCTGAAGCGTCTGGGAGGCTCTGTGCCTCCCGCAAGCTTGATGTTTGCCGAGTTTTCCCCCGACGGCAGAAAAGCAGCATACGTGCATGATGGAAACCTTTACGTCGAAGACCTCCAGAACGGAACGATTAGAAAGCTTACCGAAAGGCCCTCAACGGAAATCGTAAATGGAACAACCGACTGGGTTTACGAAGAGGAGTTCAGATTGCGCAAAGCTTTTGCTTGGAGTCCCGACGGCAAGGCGATCGCTTACCTGCGCATTGATGACAGCGGGGTCGGAAAGTTCACCCTGGTCGACTACACAGATTCTCTTTATCCGAAACTGAAAACCTTCCCTTACCCCAAAGCCGGGACCACCAATCCCGCATGCACTCTGGGCGTGGTATCGGTCCGGGGAGGTCCCACCTGCTGGGTCCCTGTGCCCGGAGATCCGCGTAACAATTACATCCCGCGCTTCGGGTGGCTGAAGCGCACCGGTGAACTCTGGCTGCTGAGACTGAACCGGCTCCAGAACCGCCTGAAGTTGATGCTCGCTTCGGCGGCGACAACCGGGAAGCCTCCCAGGATCAAATCCCTCAAGACGCTTTTTGAGGACCGCGACGACGCCTGGATCGATATTCCCCCCAAAGTTTGGTACCTCGAGGATGGGTCCGGTTTCTTATACTTAAGCGAGCGTGGCGGCTGGCGGCAGCTTTACTTGGTGGGGCATGACGGCTCGGTGAAACTCCTTACGCCCGGCTCTTTCGATGTAATCAAGTTGGAGGGAATCGATTCCAAGCGGAAATTGATCTATTTTGCGGCCTCCCCCTACGATCCCAAGAGGCGTTACCTGTACAAAATCAGCTTGAAAGGAGGCCGCCCGCGGAGGGTGACGCCCCGCGGCCTGAAAGGTTTCAACACTTACCGCATAAGCCCCGATGGAGCATGGGCCTTCCATACCGTAAGCACTTTCCGCACCCCTCCTCTTACAGACCTCATCAGCCTTCCCGGCCACAAGCGCCTCAAGATTCTGCAAGCCAACACCACACTGCGGCGCCGCCTGCAGGCTATAAAACACATTCCAAGCGAATTTTTCCGCGTTGAGATAAGCGGTGGCGTACTCCTTGACGGCTGGTGGATCAGTCCGCCGCGGTTCGATCCGTCGCGCCGCTATCCGATTCTCTTTTACGTATACGGAGAGCCTGCAGGCCAAACAGTACTTGACCGTTGGGGCGGAGATACAAGGCTGTGGTTTTTCATGCTCGCTCAAAAGGGTTACTTCGTTGCAAGCCTCGATAACCGCGGCACCCCTGCGCCGCGCGGAAGAGCCTGGCGGAAATGTATCTACAGGCAGGTGGGGATCCTGGCCTCAAAGGATCAAGCTGAAGGAGCTTCCGCTCTGCTTGAGCGCTGGAGTTTCCTGGACCCTGAAAGAGTAGGAATTTGGGGCTGGAGCGGCGGCGGTTCCATGAGCTTGAACGCCGTTTTCCGCTACCCGGATATCTACCGCCTGGCTATGGCCATTGCGTTTGTAAGCGACCAGCGCCTTTACGACACCATTTACCAGGAACGCTACATGGGCCTTCCCGAAGAGAACAAAGAAGGTTACAGACTCGGATCCCCGATAACGTTCGCCAAGAATTTAAAAGGCCACCTGCTCCTGATTCACGGGACCGCGGACGACAACTGCCACTACCAGAGCTGCGAGCGCCTGGTCAACGAACTTGTCGCACACAACAAGATCTTCAGCATGGTGTCCTATCCCGGCAGGACCCACAGCCTTAGAGAAGGTAAGAACACACGGCGCCACCTTTTTGAAACCATGACCGAATTTCTGGAGGCGCATATGCCGCCCGCAGCACGCTGAAAGCCCCGCGCGCGTGAACCGCGGCGGCTCAGGATTGCTTTTTCTGAGCCTGCTGGCGCAGCTCGCGAAGTTTGCGCTTGATGCGCTCGCGGTTCTTCCGGTGTTTTTTCCGAACCAGTTTCTTCTTCTTGTACATGCCTTCTCTTTCTCCTGTTCCTTTCTCAGCCTCTTTCCGTGCCGACCTTTCCTTTCGGCCCCCGCAATCGGTACCGTCTTTTCTCCTATTTTACGCAGCCTTAGGGTGGTGGGAAGGGTTGGTTTTCCCGGCTTATATCCATAACTTCCGGAAACCCGGAGGAGCGGAGCTGCCTCAGCGACCCTCCCTCCTCAAGTAGAAACATGACCTCTGTGTTCTCCAGTTTCTCTACAAGATCAAGCCCGCGTTGAGGCCCCAACACAAGCAAGGCGGTTGCAAGGGCATCGGCCGTCATGCATTCGGGGGCAAGAACCGTCACCGATAAAGGGGCCCGCACCGGCTCAAGCGTTCGAGGATCAAGTACTCTCCCGTAAGCTCCGTCCGGGGTTTTGAACGCGCGCACGTAGGGTCCGGAAGTCGCTGAAGCTCCGCTTGAAAGGTAAAGGTAACCGTAAGTCGTACCGGGTCTCAGCGGATTCTCGATCGCCACCTTATGCGAAGAGTTCAGGCTGTAGACCCGCACGTCGCGGCCGGCCCTGACAACGGCCTCGGTGATGCCCCTTTCAGCCAAGAGTCTTGTCACCTGGTCCACGATATATCCGACGGCAATTCCGTCCAGATCAAGAAGCGCACCGTCGGCGGTCTTCCGGCAGACGGGTTTTTTCCAATCGAAAGCAAACGCGTCCAGTGCGGTCGAATCCTTCAGCTCCGCAAGTTCCGCGGGCTCAGGCCGCCTGCCTTTGCCGAGCTTGCGGCGCCAAAGCGCGGTTGCAGCACCGATCGCAGGATTGAAGGCCCCTCCGGTCAGACCTGCGATCTTCCACGCGGATTCCAGCACAAAAACCAAATCGGGCGGAAGCGGGACCTCGACTCCCTTAGGTGCGTCGTTCACGCGGCGGGCGCCTCCGTCAGGCCGCCAAGTGCTGAGCTGGACTTCCAACCTCTCAACGTAATCTTGGGCAGCCTCGCTGTCTTCGATAAACGCCCGCAGGTCCCGGTTCCAAACGCGGATCTCAAAACGGATCCCGCCCAGAGGGAAAAAGCTGTACCTGAGAGGTACGGAGCCGGCGGCAGGGGGGAAACGCGTCCTGGCGGCGCTTCTTATCCGCGAACTTTTGTACAAAACAAAGCCGAGGCCGAATGCAAGAGCCGCCGCCATGGCGGCAAAAAAGACCACAAGTTGTTTGTAAACGTCAGAGCCTTTCTTTCCTTCCGGAGTTCCGTCCTTCACAAGCCTTTCCTCGCTGAAAGCGCCCGCTTGAGGCGCTCAAGCGCATTGCGTACCGCTTTTGTCACCGCCCGGCTCGAAACGGTCGCACCTGTAATCGCATCCACCTTCCCTCCTTCACTGCGAAGGCGCACCTCCTCAAGCCTCAAGCCGCGGTACTGGGCGGGAAACCAAGGTTCTTTTTCTTCAGAGGGTCGGGTTTTCCGGCCGCTGAGGATCCCCAGCCAAGTGATCTCGACCGGAACTTCTTCTATCCGCGTTCCGAGCCCGGGCGTCTCTTGCTCGAAAAGGATCTTAACACCCTGTATGACGAAATCCTTATTCACTCCCACAAGTACCTCAATGGTGCTCGAATACCCCGGAGCGGCCCCCTTTATAAGGTAGCCTACAACTTTACCTCCCGAGAAAACCTCCTTGTAGCTGATCCGCCTCGAAGGGTTCTCGGGATCGGGCACGGTGCGCTCGGCTGTTTTTTCGGCACCCGGAAAGGCCACCTTTTCCGCGGCTTTCTCAATCTGCAGCTTGCGCTGCTCAATACGAGGTGCAGCCACGTTGTAGATCGAAGAAAGCACAACAGCCGAGGCGACCGTAACACAAAGAAGGACAAGCGGAAACTTGACGTATTCCGGCATTGCTACTCTCCAAGCACGCGCGGCCGGGTGAACCGATCTATGAGCGGGACACACGTATTCATTATCAGGATCGCATAGCAAACACCCTCCGGGTACCCGCCGTACAAGCGGATAAGCACGGTAAGCAAACCGCAGCCGATGCCGAAAAGCACCTGCCCTTTTCGAGTCAGAGGACTTGTAACCATATCCGTGGCCATAAAAAACGCGCCCAGAAAAAGTCCTCCACCAAGCAGGTGCACCCCCACAGGGCCGCTGAACCACGCCCCGGCTGCGGATCCCGCCTTCGCAGGCAACACGAAGGCCGAAACCGCCACGGTCAAGAGGTAGCTGGCCGGAAGCCGCCAATCCACGTAGCCTTTGTAAATCAGATAGAGCCCACCCAGAAGCAGGGCTGCAGCGGAAGTTTCGCCGATACAGCCGGGAATCCAGCCTGTTGCAAGCTCCCACAAGTGATAACCGAATGCCTCTCCCTGCTTCAAAACCGCAAGAGGCGTCGCGCGGGTGAGCGCATCGATGGGATCAGCCGCATCACCCCCGGCCAAGCTGCGAAGCACGGGCCACTTCGGCATGACCACGTGGGTGGGAAACGAAGCAAGCAAAAAGGCACGCGCTGCAAGAGCGGGATTCCATACGTTGCACCCCAAACCTCCCATAGCGTGTTTGGCAATCGCCATTGCGAACACAGACCCCAATACAGGGACATAAAGCGGAATGTTCGGCGGGAGGCAGAAAGCAAGCAGAATTCCGGCAACGAGCGCAGAGCCGTCGCTTACCGTCGTCCTTTCTCCGCGCAGGTACTGAATCGCAAATTCAGTACCTACCGCCGCGCCACCGGCAAGCGCGGTTACCAAAAGAGCGCGCCACCCGAAAAAGAGATAGGCTCCGGCAAGCGCCGGCAAAAGAGCGTAGACAACCGCCCACATGATCCGGGGGATATCATCTTCGCCCCGAATGTGCGGAGAAACACTTACAAGCAGGCGCCTTTCCGCCACTTTATTCCCTTACGCTCCTTTCTTCTTTTTGCGCTGCAGCACGGCTTTAGCGATCTTGACCTGGTGTACGATCGGCCTGCGCGCCGGGCATACATAGGTGCAGACGCCGCATTCAATGCACGCAGGCACGTTCAGCTCTTCATAGATCTCCTCATCCTCAGCCTCAACCGCAACGCTTATCGCGCTCGGCAGAAGCCGCATGGGGCACCCGCGCACGCAGGCGCCGCAACGTATACAGGGCCCGGGCCTGTATGCTTGAGCTCCTACAAGCGCCACCACTCCCGAGGTGCCCTTAGTAACAGGAAGAGTCAGATCCACCTGCGCAAGCCCCATCATGGGGCCGCCGAAAAGTACCTTGTTCACCTCGGGCTTCATACCCGCTTCGGCAAACAAAGCTTCAACAGGTGTGCCTATCCTGCAGAGAAAATTTCCGGGCCTCTCAACGCCTTCCCCTGTAACCGTTACAACCCGCTCGATAAGCGGTCTTTTGAACGCGCATGCCTGGAAAACGGCCTGGGCGGTGCCTACGTTCTGAACGAGCACGCCCACGTCCATGGGTAGGCCGCCGAGGGGGACCTCCCTGTCAAGCACAGCTTTGATGAGCTGTTTTTCCGCTCCTTGCGGATACCTGGTGGGAAGGACGACCAGTTCAACTTCTTCAGACAAGCCTTTGAGCGCCTCCCCCAGCGTACGCGCAGCGTCGGGCTTGTTGTCTTCAAGGGCCACAATTCCCCTCCTCGCCCCCACCGCCCGCATCAAGAGCCGCAGGCCTCCTATGATCTCCTCGGGCTTCTCAAGCATGAGGCGGTGGTCGCAGGTAAGGTAAGGTTCGCATTCGGCGCCGTTTATGATCAGGGTGTCGATGGGCTTATCCGGAGGAGGACTCAGCTTGACATGTGTGGGGAAAGTCGCACCCCCCATTCCCACAATCCCGGCTTCGGCGACGGCTTCCCGGATGGCCTCGGGTGTCAGAGCTTCGGGATCGCGTTTTTCATTGGTTCCCTCGGCCCACTTCTCCTCACCATCGTTTTCAATGACTACAAATTGCACCGGCCGGCCGAATTGGTCCGGGCGGGTCTCAACAGCCTTCACTTGCCCGGAAACCGGGCTGTGGACGGAGGCTGAAATAAAGCCCTGCGCCCGGCCGATCAATTGGCCGCGCAAAACGCGCTCCTTCGGCGCAACGCAGGGCGCCGCCGGAGCGCCCACATGCTGGGAAAGAGGCACCCGGAGAACGGGAGGTACGGCAAAGGGTGCAATCCGGGAGCCGGCGGTGTATT
>CAZGYL010000184.1:0-8987 GCA_964529985.1 uncultured Planctomycetia bacterium
CTCCCAGGCATGGGATTCCCCGCTCCAGGTAGTTTCGAAGCAAGTAGCCATCGTTACTTGCGATTTCAACCACGAAGCTGTCGGGCCCCAAACGAAACCGTTCGATCGCCTCTTGTACGTTTTCCGCTGCATGTCGCAGGAGAGCCGGGGAAAAAGAACTGTAGTATGGATAGTCGTCGCAGAAAAGCGCCTCAGGAGGCACTGTGTGTAAGAGCTGCACCAACGTACAGGATTCACAAAAGGCCACTTCGAGTGGGAACGTAGGCTCGGGCTCTTTAAGCTTTTCTTCCGTAAGCAGGCGGTCGGCGAGAGGCGTGCAGCCGAGGTTCAAAAACAGCCGCAACCCCCGCCGGGAGCAGGACCGGCAGGCAGGGCCGTCAAACCCGTAGTTGGAATCCATTTGCTTCTCTCCCTGTCCGATTCAGCCTGAAACCACCGGCGTGCGCCACCTGAGTTTCTCGCTCAGTTTCCCCGAGGCAAGCAGGTGCTTTATATGGGCCACACGCTGGTAGCGCACCCCTTCGAATTCCTCACGCTTAAGGCCGAAGCGGCGGTAAGCTTCAAGCAGCTCTTCCGCGCCGCGCTTTGCGTTCCAGGAGGCCCGGAACCCGCGTATCACGCGGGGCAGCTTGCTGCAGTCGACCCTGTAGCAGCGCTTATCCGGCGAAGCGCCCGGTGCGAACGCCAGCTCACTTCCCGGCACGGTATCGCAGACGATACGCGCCAACTGGCGGATACGGTAGTTTTCTTCGGTGCTGCCTACGTTGAAGATCTCGTTGTGGATAAGTTCGCGCGGCGCTTGAAGCACCGCAAGAAAAGCCGAAGCTATGTCCCGTACGTGCACGATAGGCCGCCACGGGCTGCCGTCGCTTTTCAGAAGGACTTTTCCCGTGGTGTAAGCCCATGCAACAAGGTTGTTGAGCACAAGATCGAACCGCAGCCTGGGCGAGTACCCGTACGCGGTTGCGTTTCTAAGGAAAACGGGCGAAAAGCGATCGTCCGCAAGGGAAGCTATATCCTGCTCCGCCAAAACCTTTGCTTTGCCGTAAGGAGTAACAGGGTTGAGAGGCGAAGTTTCCGTTACAAAATCCTCCCCTGCGGCCCCGTAATTGCTGCACGAAGAGGAGAAGATGAATCTCTCAACGCCTGTTTCTTTGGCCAGTTCCGCCAACCTGACCGACGCAAGGTGGTTGATTTCATATGTAAGGTCGGGGTCGAGGTCGCCTAAGGGATCGTTTGAGAGGGCGGCAAGATGTATGACTGCATCGAAACCCTCAAGATCCTTCCTTTCAACGTCCCGAATGTCCTTTCGGACAAAAGGGCACTGCGGTAGGGAATCTCCGAATGTGCACGCTCCATACCAGTCGGTATCCAGGCCTACAACCCGGTATCCTGCTTGCATAAGCATCGGTGTCAGCACCGTGCCTATGTAGCCCTGCGAACCGGTGACCAGAACGCGGAGCGCAGGATCGGTCCTTGAACCGCTCAGTCCCATATCTTCCACGGGGCGTTCCCTTTCTGCCAGAGGCTTTCAAGAAGCCTTTTGTCCCGCAAAGTATCCATACACTGCCAAAAAGACGTGTGGCGGTAGGCCATAAGCTGCCCTTCCTGGGCGAGCCGTTCGAGGGGCTCCCTTTCCCACTGCGTGTGATCGCCATCTATGTAATCAAATACTTGAGGCTCACACACGAAGAAGGCCCCGTTTATCCAGCCTTCTTTTGTTTGCGGTTTTTCGGAGAACTCTACAACCTGATCCCCGTCAAGCTGCAGGTGTCCGAACCGGGCTGGGGGCCTCACCGCCGTCAGGGTCACCAACTTTCCGTGGGATTTGTGGAAGCGCAGGAGATCCCGGAGGTTTACATCCGAAACTCCATCGCCCCATGTCAAGAAGAAAGTCTCATTTCCGAGGTACGGGGCCAGGCGTTTGATCCGGCCGCCGGTCATGGTTTCTATTCCGGTATCTATGAGCTCAACCGTCCAGTCGGGCTTGTAGCCGTCATGCACGGTGACCTGTCCGTCCTTCAGACTGACGGTGAGATTGCTGTTCAGGTGGCAGTAATCCACCATGTATTTCTTTATCACTTCACCCTTGTAGCCCAGAGCGATTACAAAATGTTTAAAGTCGTAGTAGGCGTAATGCATCATGATATGCCAGAGAATCGGACGCCCGCCGATTTCGACCATGGGCTTGGGCTTGATATCTGTTTCTTCAGCGAGCCGTGTTCCCACACCGCCGGCCAAAATAGCGACCTTCATGGTTTCTCCCGACCACAGAGAATTCCTTTTCCTCGTTTCAGCGAATCGGACTTTCCACGCCTCAGCCCGTGCTCTGTTTATGCCGGGACCGTGACCCTGCTTGGCTTGAGCGGAAAGACTCCAGCAGCTTTCAACGTCCCGTCAGAACGCCTCGTTGGGATTGTATATGGGCCGGAGCGCCCCTGCAACCACCGGAGTCCTTTTCAGCGGGCTTATCCTCACCGGGAATGTTATCGGCGCCGGCCCACAGCCGCCCCCCTGGGGCGCGAGCTTTTCGGTCCTTGGCCTCTAACTTTACTGGCACTGGGGGAAGGATTCACAGCTCAGATCGTCAGGTGTGGGATCGGTGCCGCAGCTCTCAAAAGGCGGCGGGGGCGGAGGTCCGCCTCCGAAGGCATAGCCGAGCAGGTAAATCGCGTCGGCCACATTGATCCTGCCGTCGTCATTGGTATCAGCGCCCTTAAGGCAGCTTGGAGCCGGTCCGCCTCCGAAGGCATAACCCAGAATGAAGATCGCGTCAGCCACGTTCAGCCGGCCGTCTCCATTCGGATCTCCGCGCTTAAAGAGCGTCTCCCCTCCTTCGCAGGAATCCGGGATACCGTTCCCGTTTTCATCCTGCTCCACACCCGCCCGAATGTCGCAGTCGTCCGGAATGCCGTTCTGATTGCAATCGGAGGCTCGGCCTTCCGCTATATCGCACTCGTCCGGGACGGCATTACCATTGCAATCCTTGCTTATGGACGGAGAGCCCGTGTTTGCCACAACCAGAAGATCGGTACCGCCCTTGGCTGCCACTACAACATCAGGCAGCAGGGAACCTGTAACGTCAAGGAGTGCGACCCCGCTGGGTTCAGGTCCGCAGGGGACGGGATCGCGCGCGGCAAACCCTCCCTTTCCGTCATTAAGGAGCACCCGGAGCGTCTTATCGCCGGTGTTCAAAACCGCCAAATCCGGAGCTTGATCGTTGTCTATATCGCGCGCTGCAAGCGCACGCGGACCGGATCCGACAGACAGGGTTTGTAGCGCTTCAAAAGTGCCGTCTCCGGCCCCGCGGAGCACTATCAACTCCCCGGTCGCCTCGTTGGTGACGGCGACATCCGGGATCCCGTCGGAGGTAAGATCACAAGCAAGAAGGCCGGCAAACGCCGCCCCCGGCTGAGCTGCAGGCACAACTTGCGGTTCGGTAAAAGCTCCGTCACCCGGATTTAGAAGGAGGAGCAGGAATTCAACGCCCCTTTCGCTGTAAATGAGGTCCTGATCTCCGTCGCCGTCAAAGTCCGAAGCCGCAACAACGACAGGCTGGGCTTCGGTCGAGAATACGTCTTGAGCGAACGCAGCGTTCCCGAAGTTAAGCAACAGGAAGATCTGGCCGGCGCCTTCACACGCAACCACAAGATCCTTATCACCGTCGTTCTCAAGGTCTGCTACAGCAAGGCCTCGCGGCTGGGGCCCGACCGTGAGGCGGAAGACCTTATCAACGGTTCCGTCCCCGGCGCCGAGAACCGTAATGACATTATCCCGTGTGGTATCGAGAGTAACCGCTGCATCGATATCCGAGTCGCCGTCGAGATCCGCAGCGGCGATACTCAGCGGCGGGCCGGGCAGGTCCACCGTATCGGAGGCGAAGCTCCCGTCTTGCTGTTTCACAAGAAAGTAAAGCTTGTTCGGATCAGAAGCAGCTACGAGGAGATCGTCGAGCCCGTCTGAGTTCAAGTCAGCCACGGTCACCGCTGTGGGGTGGGAGTCAAGCTGCAACGGATCGCCCGCCTCAAGCCCGAAAGCGCCCGCCCTGAGGTCGCATTCGTCCGGAATCCCGTTTCCGTTGCAATCGTTGCTCACGCCCGCTGCTATGTCGCATTCGTCCGGAACCCCGTTTTCGTTACAGTCGCTGCTTGTGCCGTTTTCAATGTCAAGCGGATCCGGTGTGCCGTTTTGATTGCAGTCCCGCGTTACAGTAACCGTCAGGGAGACCTCAGAGCGGAGCCCTGTTGTTGAGAACGCTACAACCCGGATCACCACATCGCCGGGATCGATTGAAGCCGTATCCCAAGAGTGTTCGTAAGGAGGCGTTGTATCGGTTGCCGCCAAATCGCCTTGAATGTAAAACTCCACACGATCGATGCCATCGGGATCGCTCGCCTGCGCTTTTATCGTAAGTACGCCGAATACAAGGTCACCGTCTTGGGGCTGCAGGACACTGAGGGAAGGAGGAGTATAGGGTTCGAAGCCATCCAAAGTCGTAGGGTCGGTGCCGTCGGGATCCAGCCAATCTCTCAATCGGCTTCTCGGGTCCCCCCCGTCCCAGGCGACTCCGAATCTGCCGAAGTAATCGGGACCGAACCCGTCCCGCTGGCATGAGGAAGTTCCCAGCGAGAACTGGCCGATCACGTGACCTTCGGGATCAAAAAGCGGCGCCCCCTCGGATCCCGGCTCCATAGCGCCGACCTCCCAATCTTGGATCTTCCATGCAAGCAACTGACCGACGGCGCTGGCCTCAGGGGCTTGTACGTCCCGTGCGATTTTTTTGATATCACCGCGCGGGTGGTGGACCGCAGCGGTATGATCAGGCGCTTTCGGATAGCGGCTCCACCCTGCGTAGTAAACGTTGTACGAGGGAGGCGGAACTTCACTGAGCTCAACGAGCGCGAAATCGGCCCGATCGCTTTGAGCGCGCAATCTTGCTCCTGAAACGCTGTCTGTTGTGGGCCCGTCTTTGTTGGAGCAGTCCGGGCTTTCGTAGTTGAAGATCACAACCCAGTCCGCAGGCGTTTCCCCCTGCAGGCAATGACGGGAAGTCAGGAAATAGGGCGTCCGGTCCTGGCGGACGTTGTTTAGAAGGACCCCGGTACAGCACCGCATTCCGCCCCCGCACAGTATCATACCTACAGCCCTCACCTGATCGGCCAAATCCGCGGCCTCAGGGCAATGTACATTCATTTGGCAAACACCGGAATCATTGAACTCCTTATTGGGAGCTTTGCCGAAGAAGATATTCCGGTACCCGTGAACGACCCGTCCGATCGCCAGTTTCCCGGAGCCCTCGACTCCGGCCGGTTCATAGTATTCGACCCAGCATGTATCCCCAGGTGTCGGTGCTGTTGCAAAGGTGCCGTAAGGCTTGTTGTTCCTGGAGGTGAAAGCGCCCAGCACGACGCGTTTTTGTGCGTCGTACACAAAGAGCTGAGCACCGGGGGGAAGACGAAATTCACTGAAGATAAGATTGATCGAATACGCTCCGGGGCAACTCAAACAGAGCCGCCACAACCGGCCGCCGCCGGGGAGCTCCTCCCAAACGCCGCTGTTGTCTGGGGCAAGGTCGACGTCAAATCCGTAGCCGAAGCGAAACGGCTTGCCTTGCGCCAGATCACGGCTGTCTTCGGCTGAAAGGGCCGTAAGATCGATCGGAGGCATCACCACTACGTCAATGGCTTTTTTCACCGGAAGCTTGAAACTGTAGGGTATTCCTCCCGAGCTTACTTGTGCAGCGAGTTCGTTCGGCCCCGCGAACGCGAAAGTGAAAATCGAAATCAGAAGCAGTCGCGACAGGCTTGAAAACGACATGGAGCGAGCGGAAGGATACATAGCGGCAAGCCCTCCTTAAGCCGGAAGGTTCTCTCCGTTCCTCATTCTCCCTGCTCGGGGACGTACATAGCGATGGTACCACCGGGGGGAGGCGCAAGGCAAGGGAAGGGTTGTCCGCAGGAGCGGTTTCAGATAGGCTCAAACGGTGAGCTCAGGACGGCGCCGGCGCGGAGGTGAACCAGGGGCTTTACCACCGGGTGAGGGTGCACTATGAATCGAAGAAGGTTTTTCAAACGCCTCTGCGCAGCGGCGGCCGCAGGTTCTTTTCCGCGCTTTGTGGCACGCTGGGCTTACGGAGGCCCCCGGGGACCTGAGCGCAAGAATGTTCTCTTTCTGGCGATTGATGATTTGAATGATTGGGTGGGCTGTCTCGGAGGGCATCCGGATGCCAAGACCCCCAATATAGACCGTCTGGCCTCCCGCGGAGTTTTATTTGAGCGGGCTTTCTGCTCGGCCCCTTTGTGCAACCCTTCCCGTGCCAGTTTGCTTACGGGGCTTAATCCCTCCACAACAGGAGTTTACCGCAACGACCACATCTGGCGGGCGGCGCCGAAATTGAAAGGCGTGGTAACCTTGCCGCACCTTTTTCGGCTTAACGGTTATTACGTCGCGGGTGGAGGGAAGATATTCCACGGCGGTCAAAATGATCCTGACGCCTGGGAATTCTATTTCTCCAAAGGCTCATATCCGCGGCCGCCCCGCCTGCCGGCGAACGGAATTCCGGGCCTGGGGAACCTTGATTGGGGGCCGATAGATGTTCCTGAGGAACGCATAAAGGATACATTGGTGGCTGAATGGGCGGCATCGGAGCTTCGCAAGAATCACAAAAAACCTTTCTTTATAGGCTGCGGAATTTTCCGGCCGCATTTGCCCTGGTACGTGCCGCGGAAGTATTTCGAACTCTTTCCCCCCGAGCGGGTTCACCTGCCGGAGATCAATGAGAGAGATCTTGATGATGTGCCGCCTATTCCGCGCAAGTGGGCTCATCCCGAGGTGCACCGGCGGATTATGAAATACGGAAAGTGGCGTGAAGGCGTCGCAGCTTACCTGGCGTGCGGCGCTTACGCGGATGCATGCATAGGGCGTGTTCTTGCAGCACTGGAAGAAAGTCCCCACAAAGACAACACCGTTGTCGTCCTGTGGTGCGACCACGGCTGGCATTTGGCCGAGAAGCTTCACTGGAAGAAATTCACGCTTTGGGAGGAATCCACTCGGACTCCCTTGGTTTTTGTCGCTCCCGGTGTGACGACACCCGGAGCACGCTGCCCGAGAACCGTAAGCCTGTTGGACATTTATCCGACGCTTGTTGAACTTTGCAGCTTGCCGAGAACGCGGAACCTCGAAGGAATGAGTCTGGTTCGATTTCTGAAGAATCCTCTCGCCGCTCGCAGCAGACCGGCTCTCACGACCTTCCTGAGGGGAAATCATTCAGTACGCACCGAGAGGTGGCGCTACACCCGCTATCGTGATGGAACCGAGGAGCTCTACGACCATAAAAACGATCCCCTGGAATGGACGAATCTGGCCGGAAGGAAGGAGTATGGGGAATTGAAAGGGGCGCTTGCGCGTTTTTTCCCGAAGCACAATGAGCCGGACGCCCCTTCGCTCGGCGGCAGGCGGAGGCGCCGGCGGAAGTCCGGCAGGCTTTGATTCGACACGTATCGTATCCGCTTGCCCTCAGCTTTATGCGTGGATTACGATAGCCCCGAAGCTCGCTCATACGCGCAAGTCCAACGTCCTCAGCGATCCGGGGCCTTTGAAAAGGAAGCAAGGAGGTTTTGGTTATGCTGCGCAGGAAAGCGGTTCTGCTCTTGTGTGTTGTTTTGCCGCCGACCGCCGCCGTTTTCGCCGGCGTGGATTGGGAAGATCCCACCGTTGTGGGTAAGAACAAAGAGCCGCCTCATTGCACTCTTGTGCCTTACCCTGATGAGGAAACCGCCCTTACAGAAAGGCCGGAGGCCTCGCCGTGGTTCATGTCCCTTAACGGCGAGTGGAAATTCAATTGGGTGAAACGCCCTGAGGAGAGGCCCAAAGATTTTTACCGTACGGACTTTGACGATACCGAATGGAAGACCATTCCCGTGCCCGGTAACTGGCAGCTCCACGGCTACGGGATACCCGTTTACACGAATATCCGCTATCCGTTCCCCCCGAATCCTCCGCGCATCCCGCATGATTACAATCCAGTGGGCTCTTACCGGCGAAAGTTCACAATACCTGCTTCGTGGAAAGGGAAGCGGATTTTCCTGCACTTTGCAGGTGTAAAAAGCGCTATGTATGTATGGGTGAACGGCCGTGCGGTCGGATACAGCGAAGGAAGCATGACACCGGCCGAATTCGATATTACGTCTTTCGTTAAAGAAGGTGAAAATCTGCTTGCCGCTGAAGTCTACCGCTGGTCTGACGGCAGTTATCTGGAGGATCAGGACATGTGGCGGTTCAGCGGCATTTACCGCGACGTGTTCCTTTTTGCAACCCCGGTGGTTCACTTGCGCGACTTTTACGTTAGATGCCGTTTCGAGCGCGGTTGGAAACACGCGACCCTTCTTGTGAGCGCCTATGTGCGTAACTACGGCAATGAAAGCGCAGGAGCCAGGACGGTGGCTCTTGCGCTCTTGGATTCCGAAGGCCGGCCCGTCGGCCGGGTTCCTGTTGCAGAAGGCTCGACAGGACCGATCGAGGCTCGATCAGAGGCGGTCGTTGAGCTCGCAACGGTTGTGCACAACGTCAAGAAATGGTCTGCTGAGACACCTTATTTGTATACGGTTCTCTTGACACTGAAAGATTCCTCAGGGAAGACCCGCGAAGTTGAAACGTGCCGGTTCGGGTTCAGGCAGGTTGAGATCAAAGACGGCCGACTCCGAGTGAACGGCGTCCCTATTCTTATTAAGGGCGTCGACCGCCACGAGCATGATCCGGATCGAGGAAGAGCGATACCTGTAAGCCGAATGCTTCAGGATATCCAATTGATGAAGCAGCACAATATAAACGCGGTACGCACTTCACATTACCCGAACAATCCGGTTTGGCTCAGCCTCTGCGACCGCTACGGCCTTTACGTCATCGGCGAGGCGAACGTGGAATCCCACGAGTTACGCCGCCGTCTGCCTGCAAGCGAACCCGCGTGGCGTAAAGCATGCCTGGATCGT
>CAZGYL010000185.1:0-8975 GCA_964529985.1 uncultured Planctomycetia bacterium
CAGCCGCGCTCGGCGCAGCCATTGCGCTTGTCGAACCCCCGGTTGCAGCACTGCTTTTTACAGCCGTGGTCCTACTCGGAGCGTTGGGTTTGAGGGTTCTGTGGGGAATAGAGTTTGCAAACCTTTTCTGCGGAGTCACCGTTTCGCGCGTATTCTGGCGTCTGCGGGAGAGCCTGGGAACAAGAGAACAGGTTATCGATTGCTGGGCCTGTCTTCACCAGGCCCAGAGCAAAGTTGCGCAGGCAAAGAATCCGGAAAGCATTTGGGCTGCTTCCAAACCCGTATTCAAATCGCTCCAACTTTCCGGAGCCAGCCTCAAACTGCTGCTTCCGGGATCCGAGCGCCTGCGCGGAAACGCGCCGGAATTTCATTGGCACAACGGCGATCACAGCAGTGATTCCACGTGGCAGGAGGACTACCGGCTTCATATTCCGATCCGTTCCAACGGCTATCATTTCGGAAACCTGGCGCTGTATCTGGGTCCCCACACCCCGCGAATCCCCGGCTGGTTTCAGATCCTGGAGCAATTGGGCTCAACTGCAGGCCGGCGCTTGGAACAACTAAGTACTGAAAAGCGACGCGAAGGGGCTTGAAAACGCGGGGCCGGCGCTCGGGGAGGGCGCCTTATCAAGGAAGGGAGCTGCTTAGGTGCGTAACCCAGAGCACGAAACCCTGTACAAAATTTCGTTTGCGGTTATACTGAAATTGCCAAAACTGAAAGGGAGGAGGTTTCCATGCGACCCCGGGGTTCAGGTGTTGTGCTCGAAGGACGCAGAAAGCGTGCAATAGCTTTACTTCAGGCAGGGTTGTCATTGCATGAGGTGGCACGCCGAATCGGTTGTCATGCAAGTTCCGTTATGAGATGGCGTAACGTCTGGCAGGCCCAAGGCCTGGAGGGCCTCAAGACAAAAGCTTCCGGCGGGCGGCCCGCCCGGTTGAGCGAACCGGAGCGCCGGAGGCTGGTCGCTCTCCTTCGAGCCGGTGCACTGAGTTACGGCTTCAAAGACGACATATGGACCGCTGAGCGCGTTGCAGCGCTGATTCGCCGTAAGTTCGCAGTAAGATACCACCCGGATCATGTATGCAGATTACTGCGGAAACTGAACTGGGTTTTTGTGCCCCGCACCGGGGGCTCCAACGGCAACGGCAGTTCAGGGGAGCGCCATTGGGGCTGGATCCCCCCCGAAAAAGCAGCAACCCAGTTGCAGGAGACTGCCACCGGCACCTCTAACCTCCCTTGAGAAAAAACGTTAGGAGACGATTGCCACCGTGTCCGGCGCCAGCCTTGCTCCAAACTCAGCCATCCCGCCGCCCCGAGAGGTCCTCCAAAACCGAAAGAGCTTGAAGAAGCGCATGCCTTATTCGTTCTTTTTCCGCTGCACTGGTCCGGCTGCTCACACTGACCCCCTGTAATCGGAAGCCCTGATCCGTCTTGGTGAAATAGCACTTCCTGGTCAGCGTCCGTGTCCTGCGGAGCTCTTTCTTCAACGCCTCCCGGGAAAGTCGCTCGCGCTCTATACGGGCTATCAAGCGCGTGCGCCTTTTCTCGTCAAGAGGGCTCAGCAAAGCTGCATGCCCCATGTTAATCCGTCCATCGCGCAGGGCCTCAAGTACGTCTCCGGGAAAGCTCAACAGTTTTGAGTAGCGCCTGATCTGCCGCTCCGACAATCCGAGAAGAACCGCAGTGCCGGACAAATCCAGAGACCAGCGTTCCCGCAGCTTCCATATAGCGTGAGCTCTTTCGATCGGCTTGAGGGTACGGCGTTTGTAGTTCTCAATGAAAGCGAATGCAAAGGCTTCCTTTTCCGAGCCATCAAAGAAAAGCGCCGGTATCTTGGTCCACCCCAACCGCAACGCCGCCCTGACCCTTCTGAAGCCGCAGATGATCACGTAAGGTTTGCGGCGCCGTTCCTCCGGCGCCATCCACAGAAAAACCGGTACGCGGAGCCCTTGTGCCTTGAGGCTCTCAACCAGATCTTCGTACCGGCCGTCGAGACGAATCTGAAAGCGGTCGTCATCAAGATCAATGTCGCAACACCTTACGAGGTAAACAGTCCGCCTCAGCGGATCGTTCTGTTCACCCCAGCGAAACTCACCCCCGCCTCTAGAAGGCGCGACTTCAAGCGGTACAACACCCTTTGTGTTCATCGGGTGCACCCCCTTAACCAACCAACCGCCCTGCTTGCTCCAAACACCTACCTGAAAAACCGAAACTGACAAGCCTTGTCGCCTAACCCCTTTGCCCCGACCGGAGCTGCTTCCCGCTATCTGCTACCCCACGGCCATAGCAAATAGCATGAAGGCATCCTAACAAAGACAATGTTGATTCATCAAGCCCAGGAGAGGCTGGCCCTCGGGTTTCCCGGGACAAGGAGAGGATGCCCCAAGTTCCTGTTTGGAAAGGGGTTACAAAATCCGGGGCCCGGTTCTTACAGGGCCCGAAGCCGCAAGTACGTCCGGACGTTGACCGGCTTTTCCGGTTTCAATATGACCGTGCGTAATCCTTAGCCCCCCTTTCGCCCCTCAAGACACAGCTGCAAGCCGAGCAGTCCGAGTTCACCTGAACGCTTCCGGCTCTTGTCTGAGAGGCGCTGGGCCGAAACCCTACGTACGACATTTGTCTTTCGGAGTCTTGCCCACGAAAGAGAGCAAAGAACAAGATTCTACGAATCGTGCACGCTTATCCAGTTTCCACAACTCGCTGCGACAAGGCATAGGGCCCCTTGAGTGCCTCGTCCAATAAATACGGGAGCGGATGAGGCCCCGAGTCCGGTTTTGGCGAAAAGCCAAAACCGGAAGGTAGTTATTGGACGAGGCACTATTTCGCTTCAGCAGGGTGGGAACGAGGTGCAATCGAGGGTGTCATCGGTAGGATCGGTGCCGCAATCGCTGAAGGGATCCGGAGGCTGCGGCCTTCCTCCGAAAAGGTACATAAGTATTTTCATGCAATCGGATATATCCACGAAACCATCGTCATTCGAGTCGGCTGCGTCCATACAAGGCGGTTGGGCTCCTCCGGCAAAGAGATAATCCAAGATAAAGACCGCATCGGAGAGGTCCAAAGTCCCGTCGGCGTTGGAGTCGCCCCGCTTGAACAATGGTCCCACCGGTAAAGGCCGCATGGCTTCCAGCGTTTCACCCGAGTAGTAGTAACCGGAGCCGCTTGACGAATCCCCGATCTTGAAATAACATGCGCCGGCAGCATCGACTCCCCCTGCAAGAGCATTTATCGCATTCTCGACATTCGTCTCATAACCACCTACAGCGTCAAGCGCAACGGTGGCCATGACCGTCGGTTCGGTGTATCCGGGGTAGCTCCCGTCAAGCGACCAAGCGAAACTGCCGTCCGGTGCTTGTAAGCCTGCAAGCATATCCGGAAGCTCTGCAAGCGTCTTGCCGTTAAAGTAAGGCGAGCTTCCGGTGATCACGGTATCGTCGAGTCCTCCGGTCATGTGGCAGGCCCAGGTCGCGGCCCCCAAAGCCATGACCGGTGAATCGTCATCGATATCAATCTCTCCGAGCAGATCGATTATCGAATTACGCCACAGGCCGGTGTCAACGTCGTCTACGTACTGAGCGGCAACAGCGAACCGCGATAAGTCGTAAATGGCCGCGCCCTGCTGGCTCGTACCGTAACTTGAGATGATGCCGTCGATGAAACCCTGAGTGCCCCCCTGGCGGGTACGCACCTGGTTGAAGAAATCAACAAGCGAAGTACGCCACTGGTTATTGGAAGGGTCAGCACTTATATCGCTCAGTTTCGTAAGCGCGTAGGCCTCCGCCGCATACGGAGGAACTCCCCAGGTGTGGGTCGACGGGCTGTAACTTGCCGAAGACCAAATGTAAGCACCTGCCGTTTCAGCGGAACTCTTGTACTGATTTCTGTTGGGTGCAGAAGGCATTTCAAGGTATGCATCACAAAGCCCGATGGTGCTTTCCCCCACGAATCCGGTTTCTCCTCCCCAATACCCTGAAGCGTTCTGGTTCGAGACCAGGTAATCGGCCGCCCTCCGCATGGCCTGTTCCGTCGGGCTCTGACCAAAACACAATAAAGCGGGAAATAGAGCGACAACAAACCATATCTTCCCGTACAACCGGCCCTGCATTACTCTACCTCCGTAAAAGGCGAAAGGAAGCAAACGCTGATATAAGGACCGACCCTTTCACGCCGAACGTCCATTCCTCATAATACCACAGGCACCGGCCGAGATCGCCACCCATATCTTTCCTCAGGCGGAAAATCCGACCACCTTTGCAGCCGCGTCCGCTTCGCCGTCCGATTCACCAAACAACGCCTGCCGGTTCCCTGTTCTCGACAACGCAACGCGGGTTACCTTGGAAAAGCAACACGAGCCCGTCGGCCCCCACCGTGCCAGCTATCTGCAAAGCAGCTTCTGTAAAAGCAGGTGCCCGCTCTTTGGTGTTGTGCGCGTCGCTTGCAACAAACGCCACTTTCCCCTGCCGGATCCAACGAAAAGCGCTCTTACGGGGCTCCGCACCGAAAGCACCCGTCAAGCTTCCCGCCGTAATCTGAAGAAGCGCCCCTTCAGAAAGCCACCTATCCACGGTCGAAGGGTTTCTGCTTACATGCCTGTGGCGCTCCGGGTGAGAAACAATGGGTATATAACCTCTTCTGCAAAGACGCCTGATCACTTCGGTCGGATCCACAAAAACCTCATGCGGGATCTCAAGCAACACATATCTGCTGCCTGCAAGCGTCATAACCTCGCCGGACGCAAGCAGTTGCTCGAGTCTTTCGTCAAGCCGAACATCCGCTCCGGGGTAGACGACAAGCGGAATCCCTTCCCTTTCCAGCCTTGCGTTCAAGTGTTCGGTTCGCTGCTTTATTGAAGCCGCTGAGACCTTCTCCTCGAAGCGGCCAAGCTGATGCGGAGTCGCTATCACTTCGCCGACTCCATCTGCAACAAGCGCTTTGCACAGCTCCACCGCCTCTTCCATTGAATCCGGCCCGTCGTCCAAACCGGGCAAACAATGGCAGTGGATATCAACCCAGCGCACGCGTTGAGGACGCTCGCTCCTCCCGCTCTCCTGCTCGTTCATCGCAAACACCTTATGTTTCCTCGCCCGATGACAGCCCCACAGCTTGAGTCCCCACGCAAGCACCAAGCAAGATCCATACTAAACGAGCGCCCCTGTTTGTCAAATGCAACACATATCGAGTCCCCGCACTTGCAAAAAGGAAATGTTTTGTTGCATTATTTTTGTCGTTGGCAGTGCTTCAGCACCGTCTTTGAAATGCTCTTGTCAAAATCCGAAACCTCTGTTACGTTGCACTGTGGCGTGTGCGTTGAAAGGCGTTCGGCGTGTGTGGAGTTTTTCCAAGCAACTTTTGAAAGGGGGTTTAGGTATGCAAAGGGTTGCAGCCATTGTTTGCATTTTCCTCTTGGCCGCAGCGCTTAATGCACCCGGTGCCAACACACTTCGTGTTGAGGGCACTACGGCTGTATCAGGCGCTACCGGAGTGGACGTCAGGATATTGGCGGATTGCGACCAAGAAGTCGTAGCCCTTTCCTTCGCCAGTGCGTTCCCAGCAGAGCTTTCAAACGTATCCGTTTCCCTGGGGAGCGACACGGCGGGAGCAGGCAAAACTTACCTGTCTGTAGAGGAGGCCGGCGGTTATTTCTCCGCGGGCATCATAATCGAATGGCGGGAGACGTCGGGCGGAAGCTCATGGGGTGCTTTGCCTGCCGAAACCGGATTGCATGTGCTGACGCTTACCTGTGATGTCGCTTCCGGGCTTGCGGTAGGAACCAACTTGACAATAGACCTGCGCGACGATCTGGGCTCGCCTCCCATAAGGCCGGTATTCACCGATCAAAACGCGAACAGCATCATCCCGGCGCTCCAAGACGGCGCGATCACAATCGTTGAAGGCCCATCGATAACAAATGTCACTCCCCAATGGGGTCCCGTAAACCAAACCACCAGCGTCACCATAATGGGGAGTAATTTCAAAGCAGGCGCGACCGTCACTTTCGGCACCCAAGCCGCTTTAAACGTAGTTGTGCAAGATTCCGGAACGATCACCTGCGATGCACCGGCGGTTGCAACTGCAGCCGTTGTCGACGTAACGGTCGACAACGGGCCTCAATACGGCTTTACGACGAAGCAGAATGCCTTCGAGTACGTCAACCTGCCTGAGGTGACGAGTGTGACTCCCTCGGCGGGTTCAACCAGTGGCGGCACGCATGTCGTGATCTCGGGCAACTATTTCAAGTCCGACTCCACTGTCGAGTTCGACGGAATACCCCTAAGCAATATAACGTATGTGGATGCCAACACCCTGGAAGGCGACACACCTGCGCATGCCGCCGGATTCGTGAACGTCACGGTCATAAACACGTATTACGGTGACCAGGTTTCCGACACCTTGATCAACGGTTTTGAATACGTCGAACCTCCGACGATTACCAGCATTACCCCGGATGCCGGACACGGCGATGAGACGGCTACGATCACCGGAACCAATTTCAGGCAGGGTGAAACCTCGGTCTATTTCGGAGGCACAGCCTGCACAAACGTCAATGTAGTCAGTACCACCGAACTGACCTGTCTGTTGCCCCCTTGCCCAGGCGACGGGCCTGTCGATATTTCGGTTGAAACGCCGGGAGGCACCGCTACGCTTACGGGCGGCTACGAGTGCACCAACACTTACCGGAGAGGCGACGCGAACTGCGACAGCACGATTGATATCGCCGATCCCATTACCATCCTCAGTTATCTGTTTCAAGGTGGTACGGTTGCATGCCTTGCGGCCTGCGATGTCAACAATGACGATTCGGTTGATATCTCGGATCCGGTCTACGACCTTATGTACCTCTTCAGACAAGGCTTCCCGCCGCCGGACCCGCCGTTTCCGGATCTCGGGGTGGATCCTGACACAACACTTCCATGCGCGCAACAGTGCGGATCGTAAGTATCGGCGAGCGGCGTTCACAACGGTCTGAGGAGGACGACCGAAAGATTGCAACAACAAGGCGCTTAAGCGGCCGGAATTTTTCGTCCCGAGGAGTCGTTGCATTTCCAAGGACGAAAGCTTCCAGCTTTCTCTTTTGAAGTTCAAGAGCTTTTATTCCCTTGCCTCGGAGGCCGGAGCAGGCTACGATAAACCGGAGTAGAGAGTCTTGTAGGGCGGAAGAGGCGTTCACTCTTAACAATCTTTTTTTCTGCAGATTTATGTCTGGCCGCCTCTTCGCATATTGCGCTGCGTCAAGCGGAGTGTCATCGGCTGCTGGTCTCGGAGGCCGGCGGGGCTGAGAAGTAAAAAGCTTCTTGGCTGAAAAAGCTGCTGCTGGCTCCGCGGACCCAGCCTGCAAACCGTAGAAGAACTTTCCGGGCCGCTGCGGTTCCGGAAAGAAACAGTGAAGCGGAATCAAAGGCATTCGAAAAGGCTCAGGCCGACACTGAGGAGGTCGCTATGAGACGGGACGCAATCCGTCGGCTTTTGTGGTTGGGCGTTTCAGTGGCGTTTGCGGTCCAGGCTTGGGGCGCAGCTACGAACGTTATCCGGCGCGCGGCCGATTACCTTGTCGCGCACCAGCTTGGGGCGGGCCACTGGGGCGAGGAAGGTTTCGTAGGTGAGTGCACGATCGGGTTGTGCCGGGCTTATGAGCTGCTTGTGCGTCCGGAGTACCGCCAAGCAGCGGAGAAGGCCGGTACTTACTTCTTGGATCAAGCCGGATACGACGGAGACCAGGGCCGCTACTTGGCGACGAACACGCTTTACGCGGCTGAGGCCTATGCTCTTTCCAGACTGAGCCGCATTTCCAACAACCCGCTCGATAACTTCTGGCGTACCGCTCTTGAGAATTTCTTTGAAGAGGTACGCCAGAGGTCTTATTCCACATCAAACTTCATCGACGATATAGTTATGGGATACGGTTCCAAGTACGAAGGGACCGCTCTGTACGATTTGTCCAGGTTCACCGCGGCGGCCGCCTACGTGGGCGATCAAGATCTGGCGGTCTGGCGGCAAGGAGTCATCGATCTTCTCGGGGAAATAGACAACAATGACGACATGCCGGTCACAGCGCTGGGGGCGGCTGTTTGGGCGCTTGCTCTTTCAGGCGGCCTTGATAGCACTGTGATCTCGGGAAGCTCCACCATACTTAACGGCAAGGCGTTGAACGAGCTGCCCGATCTCCTTGCAAGTTTGCAAGCCCCTGATGGAAGTTTTGCATGGTACTTCGACGGTAGCTTCCCCGGTTTTACAGAGCCCACGGTTATGGGCTCCCTTGCATTGCGGCAAGTGGGCGGCTACGAATCCAACATTCAGGCGGCGATAGCGGTTCTGGCTACCGGTGTCAACCCGCAGGGAGGAGCGTATTTCGAGATAGGGAAGTCAGAAAGCGGTTCGGCGTTTTACTACGCCGGGGAAACCCTTGAGGTGCTCGAGCCGCTTGCAGTCGTCCTTTTCCGCCGCGGGTTTATCAACCGGGATGACAGGGTGGATCTGGGCGACGTTATCTTCATGCTGAACTACATCTTTGCAGGCGGGGCAGCACCGGGCTGTATGGATGCAGCCGACGTGAACGACGACGGCGAGCTTGATATCGCCGATCCCATTTACCTGCTCGGCTGGCAATTTCGAGACGGCCCCCCTCCGCCTCCGCCTTTTGAAATCTGCGGAGCGGACACCACACCGGACGACCTTGATTGCGCCACCTTCCCCTTGTGCGCGGTAGTCGGGCCATGATCTACAGCCCCATCAAGAGACCTCTTTCCGGTTCCCAAAATTGGCCCCGGTAAGCCATAGGGCCCCATCAGTGCCTCGTCCAATAAATACGGGAGCGGATAGGGCCCCGAGTCCGGTTTTGGCTTTTCGCCAAAACCGGACGGTAGTCCCTCATCGAGAAAGGACTTACCGGTTTGTAAGCTCGGCGCCGACAAGCCATAGGGGCCCATAAGTGCCTCGTCCAATAAATACGGGAGCGGATGGCGGAGAGATTTTGGTG
>CAZGYL010000186.1:0-8962 GCA_964529985.1 uncultured Planctomycetia bacterium
TTCATGATTTCTCGGCCTCCTTCGAAGTCTGCAGCGCTGCTTCACCGGCCGGCGTCCTGAGCTCTGAGCGGAAGCGGTCTGCAAGAGCCTGGATCCTTTTTTCTTCGGGAAGGGGGACCGCGGATACCGACCCCTTGGAGATCACAAACAAATAGGATTGCTCAGGGCCCAGAGCATACTGCAGAACGATATCCGCCTCGCTGCTTGCGAACTTAAGAAGCTCTGCTGTTTCCGCCACAGGTGGAAGCACATCTCTTCCGGCCGAAGCCCAGATCTCCTCAAGCACCCGTTCATAGGCCGCCTCGTTCCGATCGAACGCTTCGGTAAGGGCCTCGCGCTGCGCCCCGCGGGCTTTAAGCAAGCGCCTCCTCAATCTCACGGCTTCAGAACGAAACCGGAGCTCTTCTTGCCGGAGCTCTCGGGGGATCTTCTCCAAGGCTCCTCTCTCTATCAGATCCGCAAGGAGCCCCCGCGCTTTGGCTCTCTCCGCCGTCCTGAGAGCCTGTGCGACCTTCCCCTCACCTACCAACAGGTGTATCGCAAGGGTGTAGCATTCACCCAAAGAAAAAGCGGAGAGAAATATATTCCTGAAATATGAACTACTGACGAGCCCCCTTTGCCTTTCGGTCAAATCCATTGCGCGGGAAAGAAGATCCTCTGCAGTTCTTGTGCGCCCCCGCCCTGCGGCCGCTTTCGCCCGGCCCAACAAGGCCCTGGCCATGCCCCCGTAATCCCTTATGTCTTTCTGGAGCTTGAAAGCCGAATCGAAAAGCGTCTCGGCCTCCTTGAGGTTTCCCCTGCGCAACTGCAGGCCGGCAAGGTGGATCGTAACTTCCGCCAGGCCTTTCAGATCTCCGAGCTCTTTCAGTCGGGCCGCCCCTGCGCGCAGCCATTTCTCCGCTTGTTCGTATCGCCCGCGTTGAGCCTCCAAGATGCCGCGGTTGGCGCAAATGCGGGCTTCCAGAGGGCGGTTCCCTGCCATTCGCGCCTTCTCCAACGCCTCTCCCAGAAGTTTCGCAGCCTCCTGATACCTGCCTTGGGCGGCGTGAACTTGTGCCAAGTTCGTCGTAGTGGCCGCTATGCAACCTGTAAGCCGCCACTTTCGTTCGATCTCCAAAGCCTCTTCAAACGCCGACGCCGCGCGGCGTGGATCGCCCTGGGCCACCCAAAGCAGCCCGAAGCTGTCGAGCACGGCCGCCCGCAGGCGGGGCCTGCGGGCCTTCCGGAGAGCAGCCGCATAACTTCTGGAGGCATGAAGATAATCACGTCGATCGTGATAAGCCCGCCCCAAGCCGTAAAGAACCGAGCTTTCAATAGATCGATCCCTCCCTGGAAGGGAAAGCGCTTTTTGGAAGTAACTTACGGCCTCCTCGAATCTCCCCACCTCAGCAGCTACATGTCCGAGGTTTGCAAGAGCGCGGCTCACGGCCGCCTGGTCCCTGCCAGCGCGTGCGACCTCCAGGTACCGCTTGTAGCAGGCTTCTGCTTCCCGGTAGTTGCCCCGGCCGCGGTAAAGCGAACCAAGGCAGGAAAGGGCTTTCAGTACATGGGTCCGGTAAGCTGCGGATTCAGCTTCCGACAGCGCCCGGCGGTAGACCTTTTCAGCCTCCCTGCGTTTTCCCTCCATACTCGCAGCCTGCCCCAACAAAAGGAGGCAGGCTGTAATTCCTTTCGTATGTCCCAAATCACGATAAACCCGCAACGACCGCCGCAGTAGAGCTTTGCAGCGATCCGTCTCCCTTCTGCGCAATAAAGAGACGGCCTCCTGGGCTTGCCTGTCAGCTTCAAATTTCAGCGAAATCGAAGCTCCGTCCCAGCGTAAGGCTTGATCCAGAAAGCGCTTGAGGTAAACCTCACCGAGCTCTTCACTGAAAACATCGGCAAGCAACTTCAGTCGGCGCTGAAGTCCCGGGGCGCTGCCGCCCCGCTCCCTTATTCGCAGCAAATCTTCAAGCTTTCGGGCGAACCAGCGCTTCCCGCTCACAGGATCTTCCTTGAGCAAGGCGCGCAATGCAGAGCGATCACCGGCCTTAAGAGCACGGGCAAGCCGCTCGGCCGGCGATTTCGGGGCACTTTCCGGGGCAGCCGATCCGAAGAAAAGAACCAGAGAAAGAATGCAGAAAGGCGAAGCCATTTTTCTTTCGGGACTCCCGACCTCTTGGAAACACGTGGAGAAGAACCGCCTCGAACGTGCCTTTTCCGGGCCGCAGAGTTTATAGTATTGGCCGGGCGGGGCGGTGGGAAGTCCCACAGGTCCGTACATGCCGTTCGGGAGAGAAACTTGTGGGGCGGACGGGAACGGGCCGAAAAAAGAAGAGCGGGAGGAACGCCCTCCCGCCCGCAATCGGCCGGTCGTTTCAGAGTAAGGTGTCAGCAGGGTCCTGAAAGCTGCAAAATGTGCGTTTCTGAGTCGAAACACCTCCTGAAACAACCCGTTTTGTGCCGGACGGACCCGACCGGCCGAAGGCCTTCCGGCACGACCTCGTTCCGTTGTTGGAAACGGACCGAGTCCGGCGAACCGGACAGCTTTTTCCCAAGACCCGCAGTGAGACATGGCGCCGCTCTCGAAACCGTCGCTCAGGCCTGAAAAAGGGAAGGGGCCCTGCGCCGGGTGCCCGGGCTGGACCGGGTCGGCATGCAGCTTCGTGAAGCGCAATGACACGGCTTCGCTCCTGCAACACGGTGCCTGCGACATGGACGGAGCGCTGAAGAGTTGGATCACCGCTTACCTGTCGGTGCGTGCTCCGACCGCACACGATTTGGCTGAAGACATGCTTCAGGAAGTTCGGCTTGCGCTCCTGGAGCCGAGTTTCACCTTTCCATCGGATATGTCCCCCACCGCCGGAGACTTGAGACGCTACTTGCGAAAGGTTGTCTTAAACCGGCTTACGGATCTCCTGCGCCGCGAGAAAGCTCTGGCCAAGAAGCGCTGCGGCGCGTGCATTTACTTCTCGCCACGCGGCACATGCAGCAAGCCGACCGGCCGATCCCCGGCAGGGGATCCCGCAGCTAATCCGTGGTACGAGAAGAAGCTCGACCCGCACACCAATCCGGACTCCCTGGATCCCCCTTGCAGGGAATTCTTCTGGCGCTACCGCGCAGAAACGCTCAACAGTGCAAGCGTCGGCCCGGAGGCTTCCCAGGGGAAAGACGCAAAGGCCCAGGAGAGACGCGAGACGCAGGAAGCTCTTCTGGACGCCTTGGCCCTCCTTTTTACAAGGGGGCCCGAGGGCAGGCGCTGCGCCTACCTCTTGCAGCAGCATTACATGAACGGTCGGCCGGCCGGAGCCTTGGCTGAGGAACTGGGCACAAGTGAGCGCACCGTCAGGCGCCTGCTGAAGGCCGGGCTTAAGGATCTGGGAGAGATTCTCAGAGAAAAATTTCATTTGGAAGCGGAGGATCTCTTGTGAATCGGCGAAGTTTCAACCCGTTACACTTACGCTTTCGTTCCAAGAAAAGCGGCAGGAGCGTCGATTTCGGACCGTTCAGTAATGTGAGACGAAGATATTCGGGGGTTCGGCTTTCCGGACCGCCCAAGGAGGCTCTACGGTGACCTATCCCGACGACCTCAAGAAGGCCTTGAAACGCCTGGGTGCTGCGCTTCGCAAGCGCCGCGAGGAGGCGGTTGCGGCCGATCGACCGCCTTGCCCGGAGGCCGGTGTGCTCAGGGCCTTTGTGGAGGGCCGGCTTGCTGCTGAAAAGCGGGATGAGGTCGCCCGGCATTTAGCCTCCTGCACCAGTTGCGCCCGAGAGCTTGTTGCCTGGGACGAAGTTGCACGCAGGGATGAGAAAACAGCACCGGCCGGCGAAACCCCAGGCCCGGCTCGGAAGCGAACCTACAGCCCGCTTTCGGCGTACTGGTTCCGCGCTCGGCCTCTTGCGTACGCTGCAGCGCTTGCAGCGGCTGCAGTTATCCTTTTTGCACTTATAGCTCCTCCGTTTTTCGGACCCTACCGAAGGCCGGTCATTGAAAATCTAAAGCTTGTTACTGCAAGCGGGTCGGTACGATCAGTGGAAGCCATCTTCTCACCCCGCGAGCAACTGAATCTTCGCCTCGCCGTACCCTACAGGGCTTACGTGTACGTGATCGCACTGTGGGACGGGCAATGCCGAATGGTCTATCCGGAAGGGCCGCCCCAAGCCCGGCAGGGAGTATTGCTGATCCCGGAGAAGGGCGCTTGGCAGGACTTTGAGCCCGGAAACTACATGCTTTTGGTGGGCGTTCGACCGGATGTTATGCCCGGCGAGCAGGCGGCGAAGTTGCTCCATGCCCTGAAAAACGCCTCCGATCCGCGCGAGGCGGCGAAACCGTTTTTCTCGGACCTCCGCTCGGTGAGCTTCACAGTCCGGTAGTTGCCCGCTATCAGGGCCGGTGATAGCCTTGGGTGCAGGAGGTTTCCCAATGCCGCTCGTAATGGTCCTATGCGCCTTTGTTATTTCCGCCCCTCAAACCTTTCCGAAAACGGCTCTTAAACCGGCCCTCAAGGAAGCCAAGAAGCTGAATCGCTTGATCCTGGCCGAGTTTTGGACCTTCAATACCGAACCGAGCAGATCCTACGCCGAACGCGTTCTCAGCGATCCTGCTATCTTGAGGTGGCTGAGCCGAAACGCGGTAGGGGCAAGGGTCAATGTCGATTTCAACAAGACGCTCAGAGAGCGCTTCTTTGTGAAAAAGGTGCCGTGCCTCCTTCTCTTGGATACGGATCTCCATATCTGGGCGCGCATTGAGGGACCGAAGCGCCCGGAACAGATCCTGAAGGTTCTGAACCAGGCTCTTTCTGAGAAAAAGGCTTTCGAGCAGGCCGAAAGCGACCTGAAGCGTAATCCGAATGATATCGAGGCGCTCCTTAAGAGATTCCGCGGCTTTCTGCGCCGCGAGGAAGGTAAGAACGCGGAGGCGGTGCTCAAACGACTCCGCTCTTTGGATCCTGAAAGCAAAAAGGTACCTTACGGCCGCTTGGCCTTTGAACTTGCAGCTCGGGTATACGAGCCCCGCAAGCAGGTCGACGCAGCGATCAGGCTTTACAGTGAGGCGGCTCGTTGGGCCGCCGGCCGCAAGCCTTCCCTGCGGTGCGATTCTCTGTTCAGGGCGGCCAACTTGAAGCTTTTTCAAAAAGAGTTTGAAACGGCCGCCAAGCTCCTTGAGCTTTTGCTTAAGGAATTCAAGAGGTTCCCGGACCGATCAAAGGCGATGTATACGCTCGGCCTCATATACGTGCGCCATTTGAAGCAGATCGAACGGGGAAGAGAGATCTTGGAGAAGGTACGGGATGGTTACGCCGACCGATTCGCTCTTGCCGCAGAAAAACTTCTTGACCTGATCGACAGAGGTCAAGTTGAGGCCATTCGATAGATTCCGGGCGGAAAGCGGATCGCCTTCCGCCCTTGCTTTACGCTCCTTTGCAGCGACCTACCTGGCGGCACCCGAGACGGCACCGTGTCTGGAAACGCTCCCTACCTTGTGCTTGGAAGCGAGGAGCTTGTTGCGCCCGATCGTAACGGCACCCCACATACCGGCATCAGGCGGCATAGCTCGCTTGTACGCCGCGTGCAGAGCTTTCGATCCCCCGGGCTTGCCCAATTTGCTGTTGTTGACTCCGCCCATTTCAAACTCCTTCCCTTTGCTTCATCCTTCCCTTTGCTTCACCTTTCGGAACCCCATGTGGCCCACTCATAGAATCGACAGGGAAGCGAAGGGTTCTTAACAGATCTTTTCCCGGAAGTATGCTCCGATTCGAGCGATTCGTACCACAAGCGGTTTCTTGATCGTAGAATGTAATACTTTAAGCACGACTCTCAGGCAGCTGACCCCGACTCTTTGACCATATGTGGCCCTGGCGTACCTTCAGCTCATACTTGCGCCGGCGTTTCGGCGCTCCGGTGCGAAAACTTCCCGTCGACGGGGGATTCACCTGCCCCAACAGGGACGGCACCAAAGGACGCGGCGGCTGCGCTTTTTGCAACAACCGCGCGTTCAGTCCGGCTGTACGGGAACGCACGGGCGACTTCCGCGCTCGTACGATAGCCGATCAGGTCAAGGAAGCCCTCAAACGATTTCCGCCTCAAAGCCCCACCAGGTTCATTGTGTACTTCCAGGCGTTTTCAAACACGTACGCCCCACCTGACGTTCTGGAAGAGCGCTACCGCGAGGCGCTCTGTGACCCGCGGATCGTGGGGTTGGCCGTGGGGACCCGGCCGGATTGCGTGGACGAAGCGACCCTCGATGTGCTGAGCTCTTTCGCCGACCGCTTCGAGGTCTGGCTTGAGCTCGGATTGCAGACGATTCATGACGACATTCTCCAGGCGGTCAACCGCGGGCATGACTCCCGCAGCTTCTTCAAAGCTGTAGAGCTTGCAAGCAAGCGGCCGCTCAAAATATGCGTGCACATTATGATCGGCCTGCCCGGTGACAGCCGCGAGCGAAACCGCAACACAGCGCTTGCACTTGCACCTCTCCCTTATCACGGCCTTAAGCTCCACCCGCTCCAAGTACTGCGCGATACTGCGTTTGAAAGAGAATACCGCAGCGGCAAACTGCCTCTCATCTCCGAGGAAGAGTACGTGGTACGGGCTGCAGATTTCTTGGAGCGCACCCCGCGGGATGTCGTCATTCAGCGGCTTACAGCGGACGCTTTAGGTGATACGCTTCTGGCCCCGGCGTGGTGCGCTGGAGGAGGGGAACGCTTGAGGCGCCTTATAGCTGAGGAACTTAACCGGCGCGGAACCAGGCAAGGATCACGTGTTACCACCGAGCTCATGCGCATGCGTGGAGGAACCGCTTCAAGTTAAAGCAGCCTCGGGCGGAAAGGTGCTTTTTTTCAATCTTCTCAACAAGCAGACCCGCTCGCCGGATTGAAGAACTGTTTGCGGCTTCCGCAAGCTGCACGTATCATGACGGAATAGGTGCGCTTTGACTGAAGAAAATAGATACCGGGGGCGCCTATGGACGTAGAAAACCTTTCTCTCCGCGACCTCCTCCTCAGCGGTATCTCCCACGAGGCGCACGCAAAGGCCGTATACGAGCGGATAGCCCGGCGGGTTCAAAACTTCCTGCTCCGCGACAGATTACGGTTCCTCGCTGCTGAGGAAGATAAGCATCGCGAGGTGCTCACAGCCATTTTCAAGCATACCTGTCCGGAAAACGAAGTGGTTCTGCTTGAGAATCCGCCTGTACCGCTTCCCGAGATAAACTGCAGCGAAGAGACAGCCATAAGCGAAGTGCTCACGCAGGCAATGGAAGCCGAGAAAGCGGCTTACGATTTTTACACGCGTCTTGTGCCCCGCCTTCCGCCGGAGGACAACCTCAGGCGTATGGTCAACTATCTGGCCCGCATGGAGCTCGGGCACTACAATCTGCTTCGCAGCGAGAGGGATTCGGCGGATGACCTGGAGCAGGCCGACGATGTATGGCCCATGTTTCATATAGGCCCATAGGCCGGCCGGAGGGGGACTGAAGCCCGCTGTAGGCCTCCACCCGTGAAACCCGGGAGGCGGACTCCGTTCGCCGCCTCGGACAAAAAAGCGCCCCGCAGCTTTTCCTCCTTGCGCCGAAGGCCTGTTGTGTGTAGATTAGATCGCTTATTTTGTGGAGAACGCCAGGGAAGATGTGCCGGTGATTTCAACTCTATTGAAACTCCACCGTGGAAAGGACGCACTGGTGCGTCCAACCCGCCGGCCGGGCGCAGCGGATCCGACTGCACGCCGCCCCGGTTCAAGAGGCGTTACCGTGACCCACAGTGTCACCCAAAGGGAGGTACAGCATGGCCGGAAAAATGGTCACCATTGACGGCAACGAAGCCGCAGCGTACGTAGCCCACAACCTCTCAGAGGTAATTGCGATCTATCCGATCACCCCTTCTTCACCAATGGGCGAACTGGCCGATGCGTTCTCGGCCCGCGGCAAGCCGAATATCTTCGGCACCGTGCCTCGAGTGGTGGAAATGCAAAGCGAAGGAGGCGCGGCTGCGGCTTGTCACGGCGCCATGATGACAGGCGCCCTTACCACCACTTTCACGGCCTCACAGGGCCTTCTTCTGATGATCCCGAGCATGTTTAAGATCGCGGGCGAACTCCACCCTACGGTTTTCCACATTTCAGCCCGCACAGTGGCCACCCACGCACTTTCCATTTTCGGCGACCACAGCGATGTCATGGCCGTGCGCTCCACGGGGTGGGGAATGCTGAGCTCAGGTTCAGTTCAAGAAGTTATGGATCTTGCAACTATTGCGCATGCCTCCACCCTGAAGACCCGGATCCCATTCGTGCATTTCTTCGATGGCTTTCGTACCTCCCACGAGGTTTCAAAAATCGAACAGATTCCCCAGGACGTCCTGCGCGCCATGATCGATGACCAGGACGTGTTGGCGCACCGCCGGCGTGCACTCACCCCCGACCGGCCCACCATTCGCGGCACCGCGCAAAACCCCGATCATTTCTTCCAAGCCCGTGAAGCTTGCAATCCCTTCTACCTCAAGTGCCCCGCCATAGTGCAGGAAATGATGAACCGCTTCGCAAGCCTTACCGGGCGGGAGTATCACCTTTTTGACTACGTGGGCGCCCCGGACGCCGAGCGCGTGCTTGTCTTGATGGGCTCAGGGGCTGAAACGGCTCACGAGACCGTGGAGTTCCTTGCTCAGCGCGGCGAAAAGGTGGGAGCAGTCAAAATCAGGCTTTTCAGGCCTTTCTCGGTCAAGGATTTTATCGCAGCGCTGCCTTCCACGGTTAAGAGGATCGCGGTGCTTGACCGAACCAAAGAACCCGGCGCCGAAGGAGAGCCTCTTTATAAAGATGTAGTTACAGCGCTGAATGAAAGCACCGTCGCCGGGACCTGGAAGAACGGATCGGCTCCCCTTGTCGTGGGAGGCAGATACGGCCTCTCCTCAAAGGAATTTACACCCGCTATGGTGAAGGGTGTACTTGACGAGCTTAAGAAGGATCGACCCAAGAACCATTTTACGGTCGG
>CAZGYL010000187.1:0-8931 GCA_964529985.1 uncultured Planctomycetia bacterium
GGTCTTACCTTCCGCGCGATGCAGCGGGCCGCAAAGAAAGATCCCCGAATAATGGCCCGCGTGAATTTCTTTCTCTATCGGGTCAAGGAAGAGCTCTACGACTACGAGAAGGATCCGAATGCGCTTCACAACCTCATTGACGATCCCCGCTACAGCCAGGTCGTAAAGCGGCTGCGCAAAGCGCTTGCGGAATTCTTAAAAAGAATCGGAGACCCTTTGGCTGCGGACATACCCGAATCGCAATAGCAAGGGGGCGCCGGGTGCAATCTTGGATCAAAGGTGCCAAGGAGCACGCATCGGCCGCCTTTGCATTCGTTCCGCACCGGGATCTCCGACGATCGTCTCTCGTGCGGGGTCCCACCTTATCTTGCGGCCGGTAAGCATCGCGATGTTGCCCAAGTGCGCAATGGTTACACTCCTGTGTGACACTTGAATCGAGGAAATCGGCTGAGTCCGCCGGGCTATGCATCGCAGGAAATCCTTGCGGTGGCCCTGGCGGTGGTCCCCCGGCGGCCGCGGAAGCCGGACCGGTCCGGGATCAAAATCAGGTTTTGTGACCTCTTCAAGCGTCAGGCCCGGAATGCCGATTTTCAAGCCGCGCCTTGTCACGTGCACCCACCCGTCGGTCCCGTACCACTTCACGCCTTGAGGAATTCGGTCCCTGCTTGCGACCTCAAGGATGACACCGTTTGCATACCTGCAGGTGAAGTGGTAACTGACAGCAGTGTCAAACAGGCCGTACTGGGGAAATTCGCCTTTACCCTCCACCTCGATCGGCCCGGTCTCGTCGGTTCCCATTCCCCACTGGGCTATGTCGATATGGTGCGCACCCCAATCGGTGACCTGCCCTCCCGAGTAATCCAGAATCCACCTGAAGTTCCAGTGACACCTTTTCTCGGTGTAAGGCTCATACGGCGCCGGCCCCAGCCACATTTCATAGTCAAACCATGGAGGAACCGGCATAGGCGGCTGAGGATCGATTCTGTGGCCCAATCCGATGCCCACCTCTACACGCTGCAATTTCCCTATTCGGCCGTTACGCACAAGCTCGCATGCGAGGCGGAAATGCCGTGTCGAGCGCTGCCACGTGCCTGTCTGCCACACGCAGCCGTAACGCTCAACCTCCCTGACCATTTCTTTGCCTTCGTCGATCGTAAGCGCAAGCGGCTTTTCTCCGTAAATATCCTTTCCGGCCCTGATACCGGCAAGTGAGATCGCAGCGTGCCAGTGATCCGGAACCGAAATCACAAGGGCGTCCACCGAGTCGTCGGCCATAAGTTCGCGGAAATCGCGGTACTGCTTGCAGCCCGGTTTACCATACGCCTTGTCGACCTCGGAGGTTGCAGCCTGCATCCGTTTCGCATCGACGTCACAAATCGCACTTATCAGGCAGCTTTCCTCCTCCAGGAAACCCTTTATGTGCCTGAGGCCCATGCTGCCCACACCGATAAAGCCGAGTGTTATTCTGTCGCTCGGGGCGGTACCGCCTCTGAGAACCGCTGCAGCGGATACAGCCACAGGCGCACAAAGAGCACCTTTTAGAAAAGTCCTCCGGGTCGAACCGTTCCGCCGTTCTCTATGACGCCGCACCTTTGGCCTCCTGCTTCAATCTCTCCCGGGCTTCCTTGAGCATTTGTATCCAGACGCCCACATACTTTCCGTGATCGTGGTAGGTTCTCCCGCTTACCAAATTGCCGTCGACAACACACGGCTCGTCAACAAATATTCCGCCGCAGACCTCAAGGTCAAACCTGCACTTAGGCACCGTCGCCATACGCCGGCCTTTGACGCAGCCGGCCTTTGCAGGTATCTCAACGCCGTGGCACACGCAAGCTATCGGCTTGTCGGTCTCGAAGAAATGGCGGGTAATGCGCATCAGATCTTCGTCGTAGCGGATGTACTCGGGCGCCCTGCCGCCTGAGAAGAAAATCCCCAAGTACTCCTCCGGCTTGACATCGCGGAATGCGATGTCTGCCTCCAAGGTATACCCCTCCCATTCCTTTGTGATCGTCCAGCCCGGCTTGACTTCATGCATGACAAGCTGGTACCGCCTTTTCTCCGGAGCTGCGACAACCGGCTCAAAGTCGTCTTCCTGCAGCCGGTAGATGGGGTAAAAAGTGTCCATGGTTTCAGCGGCATCGCCTATTATGATCAAAACCTTGTTCATAAGTTCCTCCCTTATCAAGAACCGGTTCAGCGCTCCAAGCGCCGCAGCGCTCGCAGCGCCGCAGTCCTCACATGCAGAGCCTCGGTTTTCCTTGAAAGCACCCGGTAAATCGAGCGGGCGGTTTCCTTATCTCCGCTCTCCTCAACACTTTCGGCCGCACGGAGACACGCCTCGGTGACGCTCGGAAGTATTTCCTTCGGGCAGCGCTTGCGGAACTCAAGAAGCGCGTTACAAGCTTCAACTCCGCCTATTTTCCCCAACGCCGCGCACGCTGCTTCCTGCACCGCGCCCTGCCCTTGAAGCACCAACCTGCGAAGCGCACCGACAGCCCGCTTTTCCCTGCGCTCACCAAGAGCGTTGGCAAGTGCAATCTTCCATGCCGGATCCTTTGCGACCGACAGCTCCCGGAGCAGCGCCTGGGCGGCACCGGGAGCCGGGTTGCTCTGGAGCGCTCTGCGGGCGCGTTCCCTGAGTTCGGGATCAGGATCCCTCAGAACCCCGGCAAGCTTACCGACGACTTCGGCCCCGCCGATTCGTTCGATAAGCCTGAGCACGTACCGCCTCACCTCGCGGTTCCGTCCACTTGCTGCAGCTTCAGCCAAACGCTCTGACACCTTCCTGCGCAGGTTTTCGTTCCCGGGCCCCGCGCAGCGGTAGCAAAGATCGCGAAGCTTCCGCTCGCTCGGATCCCGTTTCTTGTGATCAGAAGAAGCAATTCCTGAAAAAAGCGCTTCCAAAGTCTGCAGAACTCCACCCGGCCCTCCGCCTCCGGCCTTCCCGCCAAAGCGCTCTTTTCCCACGCTTCCTCCTGTGCTCTCAGCGTTCCAAAGCCTCCTTAAGCTCAACTATGCAATCGGCCACACGTTTTCGAACCGCATTGAACGGCCCGTACTTGACCGCCTCCTCCTGCAGGTAAATGTCCGCGCCCGGATCCGGAAAAGACGCGCTTCCTGTCTGGTACGCGGTCCAGTCGTCCACTATCGCCTTTGATATCCGATCCAGGAGTTCAACCGCCTTCCGCCGCTCTCGCGCCGCTTTGCGGAGCGCTTCGGCCTGGGCCGCCAGTCTCTCAAGCTTAAGCAAGTACTTCAGGTCGTCTATGCCCTCGCGGCACCTCTCGTAATCCAGCGTCGGATAAACGCGACGGCCCTCTGTGCGTACAAGCGACCCGCGCTCGTTTCTCAAATTGTAATACCATTCCACCTTGCCGCGGACTCCGAAGCCCGCCATCTTCCAGAAAAAGAAACCGAAGGGAAATCTTCCCACTCCTCCGTTAACGAACCACGGAATCGCCCCCGTCTTCCGTTTGAGCTCCTCAATGAAGCGGCGGTTTATAAGATGCCTGCCGGCATTGTGGTGGTCGATTCCATCCCAACCGTTGTTGAAAGTCGCAACGTTAAGGTACGGCGCCATTGCCATAACTTCCCTGTAGCCGTTCATATCGCTTGTGCTCGGTATCTCAGGCAGCTCTTCCCATACAAAGCGCGCCAGCTTCCGCGCGATCTCAACACCGGTGAGGCCCTTATTCGTCAATTCATCCGCGATACTCATGATAAACGGCACTCCGTGCCGATCTGCTTCCCGGTATATCCTGAGCATTACTTCAATGTACTTCTGCTGCCAGCGCTTGCTGGTCACATCCCCGAATCCCGCAAGATCCCCCGTGTGCAAAGAAAGAGTGCTTGCAAGATACAAAACGCCCGGGAAGCCGGCCTTCTTAAAAGCCTCGAAAAAGGTTCCTATTTGGCTTGTATCCTTGTCAAAAACAGGGAGGTGAAAGCCGTAAAGCGGAGCTACGGTCGTCATCCCGTGCCGGCGCATATCCGAAAGATGTGCTGCCAAAACTTCAGTGTCACCGGGCCAAGAGTAGTTCAGGCCGAGTGAGTAGGGCGGCTCCTGTAGCCGGAAGGGTAAAACTTCGAGCGTCACTTGCAACCAGCCTACAATTCTGCCTGCAGAACTTACAGAAACCTCGCCGCGGTAAAGCCCCGGCCTGGTTCGTTCCGGCACTTTAACGGTGTACCAGAAAAGCTCGGTCGTAAACGCGCCCATGTTCCACTTTCTGCCCAGCGGAACCAGAATGCGCCTCCCGCCGCCGTGGAACGACTCAACGGAAGCGATCACCACGCTTGCAGGAGGGATCACCGCGCCGCCGGGGCCCCTCAGAGGGCCCGCCGTTATAAACACCTCGGGGAGATTCTCCCGCGCTTTGAGAAGAAAACTGAAAGGCTCGTACTCGCCGGGTGTAGCGAAAAGATAGGCTGAGCGTGGATCGGCCACAAGCCTCGGCTTCACCGTGACCTGCTGGGGCGAATCAAAGGTTCGCCGCCGCCCGCTCTTTTCCTCAACGACAACCCGCCTCGGAGCAGTGAAAGTCTGCTCCAGCCCTGCAAGAGGCTGCATGTCCGCGCTCTGAGGCTGGTTGTAATCGGTGACAAAGAGATCTACAGGCGATTCGGCGCTTCCAAGTACGCCTGCAAAAACGCAAAAAGCAAAAGCTGCACCAAGCATTGAGCGCTCCTTTAAACGCAACCTTGCGGCTGAGGTCGTGCTACTTGTCCTTTTCTTTTTCAAACGAAGGACCGACCGGCACGAGTCTTACGTCATCCAGCCAAATTGTGCCCTTCCCTATGTGGTAGAAAAAAACCCTGTAGGTCGGGCTCCCCTGCTCCGGAGTGCCCAAGACCGTGTACTTCGTCCATTTGGGCGGAACCTTAACCCGCAGCGAACCTCTGGCTCCGGATTCAAAATTCACAAAGAGCCTGTTTTCACCTTCGCCGCGGGCCCAAAACGTCAACCGATAGGCTTTTGCCCCCCGCACCTGCGGGAGCCCGGGAGTCATAATCCCGATCCTGCCTGGCTTCCTTGTACACGTTATGCGCGCCGAGTAACGACCTGAATGCACATACTCGGGCCTCTCTTCCCATCGGTTTTCATACTGGCCGCCCCAACTCCAGCCGCCCCACCAGAGCCAACGCGATCGATCGCGCCTTGAGTTCTTGTTGATAAGCTCAAATCCCCCGTTTTGAATGAAATTAAGAGGCGGGTTTACAACGGAAAGAGATTGAGAGAGGTAGGTGCCGGCAAGGCGAGCGCGCAGCATCTCAAGCCGCTTTTGAAAAGCCCTCTCAGAAAGGACCCCCCACCGCCGATGGCGCTTTATCGCCTCGATCGCCTTCAGGATCCTCTCGCGCGGCCAGAGTTCTTTTGTGAGCCGCACCCTGGCGGCCGTCTCAGCTTCCGGAGCTCGCGCAGCAGCAAGAAGAATCAACCCCCCAAATAATCCGGCAGCTCCAAGCCCTCGCACAACATACCTCCTTGAGCAAAAAGCAGGTTCTTAAGGCGGCTCGGTCCCGCTCGCTCCGGGGGCCGGCAGAAGATCGCTTTTTGAACGGTCGTAGTACACCTTGCCGTTTATGATAGCCAAGTCGACAACGGTCTTGAAGTCAAGCGGGTGGCCGCTGAGCACCACGAGGTCCCCGTCTTTTCCAGGCTCGATACTACCGACACGGTGAGCTACACCGAGAATGCGTGCAGGCTCGATCGTTATGGCCTGAAGCGCCGTGGCTTCGTCAAGCCCGCCGCGCACCGCGAAAGCGGCCTCCATGGCAAGCGAGGTTATATCTCTACCGGCAATCCCACCTGTTATGGAAAGCCCGGTATCCGGAGGGATCAGCGCAAAAGGCACTCCCGCCTTACGCAGAATCGCACATGCGCGTACGTTCGAGCCGGGAGGGCTGTCAGCGTCGCGCCTCGGCCCCGTGAGATATCTTATTGAAAGAATCACAGAGCCGTGCGCCCTGCCGATCTCCTCGGCAACCGCCCAAGCCTCAGCGCCGCCTTCAATAACAAGAGGAAAATCAAACTCCCTGGCAAGCGAACATGCCGCCAGAATGTCCTGAGCCCGATTCGAGTCGAGCCACCCGGTCGTCTTCTTCTCAAGCAAAGGCAGATACGAAGCCGCTTCACCGCTCGGCCTCATTTGGGCGCCTTTCGGTCCTGCAGTCTGGCGTTTGCGGAGAAACTCCCGGGCTTTAAGCAGCGCCCGGCGTAACCTGAATCTGCCTCTCCACGATCTTATCGAAAGTCCGGTTATGTGCAGCCGGGAAAGTATCAACTCCTTCGGTTCGCGGTAAGTCAGCTTCACAGCATAGGAACCGGCCCGGGCACATGTCACCCCGGATCCCAAAGCAAAAGGGAATATAGGCGCGAATACATCGACCCCGTCGGGCGGAGATCCCAGATCCCAGACCTGCCCCGCTACAACAAAGCCGGGCATAACGACTTTTCCGCGGCAGTCTATAACCTTTGCACCCGGAGGGGTCCCGAGGCTTTGCCCGATCTTATCGATCACACCGTTCCGGATCACAACGTCGGCGTCCTTGAGAACAGGTCCCGTCACCGTGTAGACCACTGCGTTTTTCAGGTGCAGAGTTCCCCCGGCGCAAAAAGCATCCTCAAGCCGGAAACACACTCCCAGCAGGAGGAGGACACAATTCGCCAACAAGGATCCGTTGCGCCTCGTGCAGGGCATCTTTCTCACGGCTTTCCCTCCTCGGCATAAACCTGTTCCCCGGCGATATAGATCCTCTTTATATGAGCCTTGGGATCGAACAGGTTCCCGTCCAAAAGCAAAATATCCGCGTCTTTACCCTTCTCAATCGTCCCGATTCTCCAGTCTACACCCAGAACCCGCGCAGGAACCGACGTAACGGCTTTAAGCGCGTCGGTTTCAGACAAGCCGGTCCGAATAAGCCTCGCCACGTCGAGCCTGAACGTTTCATATCCGACGTTGCTGTCCACACGCGGCAGAAGACATACAGGCACTTTGGAGTGGCTGAGAGCCGCAGCGATGTTCCTCTGATACGCAGTGCCCCGGCGGTAAACAAGCTCAGCCGGAAGAAGGCAGGGGCTCTTCAGCCGCAGCAACGCAGGAAGAGTGCTCACCAGGTCGCCCGTCGGCCGTATGCTCTTTCGCATCGACCGGTAAGGTGCGAGGAATTCCACCATGCTTAAGGCATAAGTCGGATTGTTTACGGAGATGACAACGGGCATTTTGCCTGATGCCGCAAGGGCTCCCACTCCGCTTTTCTTGCCGAAAAGCTCTGCAAGCCGCCGCTTTCCGCCCGGCGAATACGTAACGCACAAAAAAGAACTCTTCTCCAGTATGATCTCCTCCCTTTTGCGGGACAGAGGACGCACCACCACTCCCTGGCCGGCCACCGTGTCATAGAAACGCGGCGGTACAAGTCCCACAGCTGTAAAGCCTTCCCGGAGCAGAGGATCGTAAACCCGCCCGAAAGGCCAGAAAGCCTCCGCAACACTTTTCGTTTCGTCGCCCCCTGCGCCGCTGTCGACTCCCCTTGTCGACCACGCAAGCACAAGCCCCGGGTAGGCGCTCAGCTTAGTAGCGTCGATGACCTTCACCCCGACCGGGATCTTCAACCGCGGTCCGACTGCAGCGATCTTGCCCTTTTCGATAAGAATGATTCCGTTCTCTATGATCTCTCCGGTGCCCACGTACACGCGTTCGGTGCGGATGGCGAAAGCCTGACTGTCGGACGGAGCTCCAAGCAGGGGGAGAATAAGAAAGACCACACTCATAGCGTCTCCTTCTCAAGCACATAAGTGCCCGATCGCTTTTTGAGTGAAGCAGCCGCTTCCTTTCGATCCTTTCCCTCCGGAGGCCGCACCAAGATATCACAACCTTCCCGCCGGTAGGCGATCCTCCCGTTTACGATCACCATATCCACAGGGGTCGTGACTTCAAGCAGACTTCCGTACTTGATAACCATATCGGCGTCCTTTCCCACTTTAAGACTTCCGACCCGGTCCTCTATCATGAGGGCTCGTGCCGGTTCGATCGTAATGGCTCTCAGGGCGGCTTCCTCCTTGAGCCCGTAACGGGCCGCCATGGAAGCTTGAAAGAAAAGATGCTCCTGGGGAGAAATCCTCATGAATGCATAGCCAACCGAATCGGTGTTTATCGAAAGGTTCCTCACACCCCTCTTGTAGTATTCGGCGCCCATTCCATGCAGCCTGCCATCAGGCGGCCTGTTGTATTCCACAAGCCGCGGGCCGATGTTTACAAAGACCCGTGTAGATCGCCGAGCTGCATATTCGCCCACTTGAAAACCGCCGAATGCCGTGTGTGTGACGATCAGGTGGAGGTTGAACTCGTCGTGGAAAAGCCTGATCGCTTCCGCAACCCCCCACCCGCTGTAAGTGTGGTTGATAACAGGAACTTTGCCTTCAAATACCAGCCTTACGGCCTCAAGCTCGGGCCGGAGCTTCGGTTTTTGCTTTAACTTCCCTTCGCGCCATGCACGCCACTTACCCGCATACGCCTTGCCTTCACGCAGAAGACGCCGCAGCAGGTAAGCCATGCCCATACGGGTCGCTCCCATATCGCCCGTGCTTCTCTCAGGGTTGAAAGCTTGTGCTATCTTCATACACCCGGGGTCGCGGACGATCCTTTCCTCCGGCTTGCCGCCTCCTGTTTTCACAATAACCGAGAAGCCCGAATGGTTCGTGCCGCTTCCGGGCATTGTGTTTATCGTGACGACGCCTTCGGCCAGGGCGCGCTTCATATCGTCTGCGGAGAAATCAACGCAGTCTCCCATGCGCAGATCGGGATTGAGCGGATAAACCATGTCGTTAAATCCGCCTGAGGTTCCAATGTGCGTGTGCGCCTCGACGATGCCGGGCATAACCCACCTGGAACCCGCATCGATCACGGTTACTCCCGGCGGAATCTTCACCTC
>CAZGYL010000188.1:0-8924 GCA_964529985.1 uncultured Planctomycetia bacterium
GGCCACCTGCAAAAAACATCATGCCGAACCTGAAAGGGAAAAGCACAGCCACACTCCGCGCCAAAGCATGGTGGCCAATGAAGAGACCGGCGCCGAGAGCTGCAAGCGAAGCAACCCGCGCGGGGGGCAACCGATCCGCCAAGCGACCGACCGCAAAACCGGATAGCAGCCCTGCAAGGCCGCTTACAGCGGTCAAACCACCGGTCCAGCGGCTCGCCCCGGCCAGACCGCCGTGAAGATCCTGCACCAAAAGCGGCAGGAACGCTGTATCGAATTGCCGTACCGCGGCGACACAAACAACAAGCAGGAGTATGGGCGGCACCACACTGCGTGCGATTCCCCGGAGACGCCTTTTGAGCGGCAGCGGTTCCGGCACGGCCTCAGGTGGAACGAAACTCTCCTTCGACCCGAAAAGTACGAGCAAGCCGGCGCAAAGCAGTATCGCTCCGCCTACAAAGAAAGCGATACGATAACCCAATGCATCGGCCACAAAACCCCCTATTGAGGATCCCACCATGGCGCCCGAGAAAACCGCCGCTGAAAGCGATCCGAGGGCAAGCCCGCTCCGATCCCTGGGAGCCTCGACGGCTATCATTGTCTGAGCGGCGGTCATAGTGCCTGTAAAAGCGCCTTGGAGAAACCGCAGAGCCACGAGCGCCTGCACCGAACGCGCCATGCCCATAAGGGTTACGATCAGCGCGGCTGCGAAGTTTGCGCGAAGAAGCATAAGGCGCCTGCCGTACCTGTCGCCCAGAGCTCCCCACACGGGTGCAAAAACCGCAAGCGAAAGCGGCGTTGCGGCAAAGCAAATGGCAACCCACGCCTTGATCTCCTGAGGATCCGTAACGCCGAGAGTCTGAATGAAGTACGGGGTAAAGGGGATTGCGAAAGTGAACCCCATTATGGAAAGGAATTGGGAGAGCCAAATGACAAAGAGGTTTCGTTTCCAGCTTACAGCCTTCATGCCGGCTGAACCCGCCTGTCTGGAACATCCTTACGCGAGCGAAGCGTACCTGCCGGAGCTTATCACCTTACCACAGGAGCCCGACGGCCGGAAAGTGCAGCTTTTCAGAGCCTTTACCGCCGCCCGGTGCTTCGAATACAATGGCCTTACGCTTTGCGGTGAAAGCTCGGCTGACTGCTCAAAGGAGGAGAAAATGAAGCTGTTTTGGAAACTGGCGGCAGGATTGCTCGTTGTTTCGCTTATGAGTCCCTTGCAGGCGGCCGGCCCGAAAAAGTCAAAACCCATTCCCGTCATCTTCGATACGGACATAGGGGACGATATCGATGACACCTGGGCGCTTGTTTTTCTGCTTAAGTGCCCGGAACTGGACCTGAAACTTGTTGTAGGCGACAACGGGAGGGTCAACTACAGAGCCAAGCTCCTTGCCAAGCTCTTGCAGACAGCCGGACGGACGGATGTACCGGTTGGAATGGGAATCCACACCGGTCCTCGGGGCCCCGGACGCCAGGGTCCGTGGGTGCGGGACTACGACCTTTCCTCCTACCCTGGAAAAGTGCACCGCGACGGCGTCCAAGCCTTGATAGACATGATCATGCATTCCAAGGAAAGGATCACCCTGATCGCTACGGGGCCGGTTCCGAATCTGGCGGAAGCTCTGCGGCGTGAACCCCGTATCGCCGAGCGGGTCCGTTTCGTCGGCATGCACGGAAGTGTGCGGAAGGGCTACGGCGGCAGTAAGAAGATTTCCGCCGAATACAATGTGCGCGCAGACATAAAAGCCTGCCAAAAAGTGCTTTCGGCCCCGTGGGATATAACCATAACGCCTCTTGATACCTGCGGCGTGGTTCAGCTGAAAGGCCGAAGGTACTTGACCGTGCGTGATTGCCCCGAAAAGCTCACCCGGGCCTTGATCACCAATTACCGTATTTGGGCGAGGGCGATGAAAATGGATCCTGAGAAGCAGTCAAGCATCCTTTTCGATACGGTCGCGATCTATTTGGGGTTCACCGATAAGCTTCTCAAGATCGAAAAGCTGCCCATTCGGGTCACCGACGAAGGCTATACGGTGATCGATCCTAAAGGCAAGCTCATGCGGGTAGCAACGGAATGGAAAGACCTGGAAGCTTACTACGATTTCTTGGTGAAGCGGGTAACGGGTCCGATCGTGAAACCGGGGCGCCGTTGACCGGCGACCCTAAAACTCGACGTTGTTAGGCGTCCGCGGGAACGGGATCACGTCTCGTATGTTCTGCATGCCGCTTACGAACTGAACGAGGCGCTCGAATCCAAGGCCGAAGCCTGCATGCGGTGCGGTTCCGAAGCGCCTCAGATCCAAATACCACCAGTAATCATCCGGGTTCAGGCCCAGTTCCCGCATTCGCTCGGTAAGTACCTCGAGCCTTTCCTCGCGCTGGCTGCCGCCTATGATTTCCCCGATTCCAGGCAGGAGGACATCCATGGCTGCCACCGTCTTGCCGTCGTCGTTAAGGCGCATGTAAAAAGCCTTTATCTCCTTTGGATAATCGACGACGGCTACAGGTCCCCGGGCGTAGCGTTCAGTAAGATAACGCTCGTGTTCGGACTGGAGATCCGCCCCCCACTCGGGAGGAAAAGTAAAGTCTTGATCCGCCTTCTTAAGTATCTCAACCGCTTCCGTATAGGTGATCCGCTTGAAAGGCGTTTCAGCAAGCTGCTCCACCCTTTTCAAGGCTTCTTTATCAATCCATTTACTGAAGAAAGCCATATCGTCCGGACACTGCTCCAGAACGTATCGCACCAAGTAATGCAGGTACTCCTCGGCAAGAGCAAGGTCGTCCTCCAGATCAGCGAAGGCCATTTCAGGTTCCACCATCCAGAACTCAGCCAGATGCCTGCGCGTGTTTGAGTTCTCGGCACGGAAAGTGGGTCCGAATGTGTATACTCTACCCAGAGCGCAGGCGTAGGCTTCGGCCTCAAGCTGCCCGCTCACGGTCAGATTGGCGCGCTTCCCGAAGAAATCCTCCCGCCAGTCGACCGGAGCTCCCCGCCTGCTTATCTCTTCGAGATCAAGCGTTGTGACTTGAAACATTTCCCCCGCGCCTTCACAGTCGCTTGCGGTTATGATCGGAGTATGCAGATAGATAAAGGAGCGCTCTTGAAAGAAGAGGTGGGTTGCAAAAGCAAGAGCGTTTCTCAAGCGGGCTACAGCTCCGAATGAATTCGTCCGGGGCCTGAGATGCGCGATTTCCCGCAGGCGCTCGAACGAGACACGTTGCTTGCCGAGCGGATAAGCTGTGGGCTCGCAGAAACCGAAGACATGAATCTCCCGCGCGTGTACCTCCACAGCCTGTCCCTTACCGGGAGATTCCACGATGGTCCCCGCCACTTTTACGGCTGCACCGGGGAAAAGTCGCTTCACCTCGCTTTCGTAGTTTGGGAGCTCTCCCGGCGCAACCACCTGCAGGCTGTCAAAGCAGGAGCCGTCATTGATTACGACGAACGAAAAACCGCCCTTTGAGTCGCGGCGCGTTCGGACCCACCCGCAGACCGTGACCTCTTTACCGAAATCCCTGCTTGCCAGAACGTCCTTAATGAGCATGCGTTCCATAGGCGTTCTCTCCGGCGGCCTCCTCCAACGGAACCGTGATCTATAAGTTCCGTACTATACCGCCGGACCGGCGCCGGGGCCACCTGCAGTTCGGACCATCTACTGCGGCTCGCAGGGCGCGAATCGCTCGCAACTCAGGGAATCATCGGTCGGGTCCGTTCCGCAGTCCGGAAACGGCGCAGACGGAGCGCGATCGCCGGCAAAAAGGTAGCTCAAAAAAGCGATCGGGTCTGCAATATCAACAAGCCCGTCGTCGTTCACGTCCTGGGCCTTGAGGCACGTTGCAGCCGGCCCTCCGGCAAAAAGGAAGCTAAGTGTGTAGACAGCGTCTGCAAGATCGACCGCGCCGTCGCTGTTCGAATCTCCGCGCACAAAAGACACCTCGGGTACGGCCTGCACGAACAGCACCCAGTCGTGCCCCTGCCCGGGAGGGCTGAAAGTACGGCCGCCGCCTTCGACCGTTCCGATCGGGACCAACCCTTCAGGCTCAGCGGCACCCCGCGGATCGTACCAAGCCGCTTGGTAGACTCCGGGCTTCAATTGGAGCACCACAGGCTCTGCGTCCGGCAGGTACACGACGTACGCTTCTCCCGGTGCTGCAAGCACAAACCCGCGGTCCGCAAGCGAGTTCGCCGGCTGCATGCGGTAAAACGGCACGCCGCTTTCCTCTATGAACCTGCGGAGGCGCGCAAGGTCGCTCCCGGTCCCGCTTCCCGCCGCTCCGCCGCAAAAAGCCGCCCACAGGTTGCCCCTCAGGCGGGAATCGCTCGGAGTCTGAAGGATCCCGAACTCTTCAACCAAAAGAGGTTTCTCAGCAAGAGCACGATTCCTTATGGTATGAGCGTTGTTTCCGGGGGGCGTTATGGAATTACCTGACTGCGTAGCCATGAAATCCGCCCAGGAATCATTCGGAAAGGCGAAATCTCCGGTCGTTCCGTGTGTGCTTACAAGTCGATTCCAAGGATTGTGCTCCTGGAGATACCCGGCGGTTGAGCGCACTTCGGAAGCACTCCAGCCTTCCTGCCACTCCAGAGTAAGCACGAAAAAGGTGTGAGCGTAAGCGCTCAAACGGGCCATTGCGTACCGTATCAGGTGCTTTCTTATCGAGTCGCTGAGGTCACCGAAGCCGCTGTCATCCGCAAAAAACCAAAGCTCAGCAAGAATGCCTTCGCTTCCAAGCCGCGCCACGGTTTCGTCGTACATGCGCCACCTGGAAAGATCAAATCGCGTTTTGTCGTTCGAAGATGCGCTTCCCAGCCAAGGAGTAGTTGAAATACCGTGATAATCGCCTACGTTCGCGATATAGACGTTCATCTTGTTCGCGCGGTGGAAGTCGCGGTGCCGCACGATCATATGCTCCCGGTTCTCCGGCGTTATCTCTTCACTGAGAAGTGTGTGACTGAACTGCTCCCGTGCCGGAGCCGCAGTATCCAGGAAGTTTCCGATCAGATAGACATATCCACCGTCCCTCCACCTGAAGTAACGTCCTTCGGCGGTCAGGGCTCCTTGATCATTTGAAGGCAGGCATGTAAAGCTTCCACTTTGTCCGTTCAGGTGCGGATCGTTCGAATGCGTCCGCCAAGTCCAGACACCTTCAACGTCAGGCGTCAGCCGCAGCTTCCAAATGTTTCCTTCCTGCCCGCCGCGGCCGTTTCCGTCGTAGTAGCCGTCGATCTGAAGAGTGCGGCCGTCGGGAGTCCCGACTTCCGCTGTAAGGTCGATGTCGGTAAAAGGATTCGCGGGTTGGAGCTCGGCTGTAAGTGCGATTTCGAGCATATGCCACTTGCGTATCCTTACGGATCCGGAAACGCAAGGTTGTGCCGTCACCGCCATAGGAGGAATAACCTGCCGTACGCCCCCGGGAGGCGCGTATTCAACGAGCAGCCGAGCGGACCCCTCGTGCTCGAAGTATTCAACACAAATGCAGTGTTCCCCCTCTTCCAGCTCAACAGCGGCGCTTGATTCCGCCGGGCCGCCCCCGTTCGTATGCTCGAGTACGACCTGTCCGTCCAATATGAGCCGCGCCGACTCATCAGCCGTCAGGTAGAAAACCGTCGTGCCGGCCGGAACCGTAATAAGTGCCTCGCAGCGCAAAGCGAAGTCGTCTACAAAGTCAAGACCTTGCGGAACGAACTGCCCTTCTGAGGGTCGGAAATCGATCGTCGGAGCCACGACGGCGCTGAGAGGCTCCAAGTTTTCAAAGTCAGGAAACCCGGTCACAGCTCCCCCCGGCTTGTAAAAATGAACCACCCAGCCCCCTCCGACAAGCGGATTGGGAGGCGGTGCGATCACCGTCACAGTCCAACTTTCGGCGTCCTTCCCGAAAGCGTTTGCCGCTTCAACTTCGATCACAAAATTCTTGCCGATATCGTCCGAGGTGGGAAGCCAACCGCTCAGGAATCCCTTCTGATCAACCACAAGGCCTTCGGGGCCTTGGACAATCGTCCATGTGACAGGTTCGCTGCCTTGGGTGAGCTCCAATTGCCTCTCGTAGGCCTTCCCGGCTTCCACTTCCTCGGGATCAGGCTGTACTTCGGCTATCTGAGGGGCTTGGCCTTCTGTGAGAAGCTCGATAAAGGGCCCCTGGTCGTGTCCACCGGTCCCCTCCCTGTCGTCGAAAATGGGACCGTCGCCCGATCCGCCGACGCTTCTCAGTGAAAACGTAACGGTTTGTCCCAAATGGGCGTTGTAGAAAGCAGTTATGTCCAGGAAGTAACTCCGCTCCTGGTTGTCCACATGGAAGGATTCGACCACAACCTCCCAACCCGAGTCATCCGGCTGGTTCGCCGCGGTAAGCGCGGTCTCGTCAAAGTCGTAGACTCCTCCCTTGATCCTGATGTCGTAATTGACCGGCGCCCGCGGGTTGGTCCAGAAATTGTGCAGGTGAAGTGTCGCCTTGGCTACCGGTGTCGTGCCGAATGTGAATTCAATGAAGCTCGCGCTTCCCCCTGCCTTCACAAGAAGCCCGAGCGGGTCGGCTTCGTCCAGGTTCCCTCTTCCAGGCCTGACCGAGACATCGTCGTTCGGCCTGAGAATCTCAGCTCGTACGCCGAGCGGCGCCACGCACAACAAGACAGCGAAAAGAGCCGGAACTTCAGCCCGAAAGTACCTTGCGGCGGATTGCATGTGCCACCCCCTTCCCGGTTGCCTCGTTCTTTTCACATTTTACACTTTAGGCGCATTTGAGAAAACGCCCAAGCGGCGGCGGGGCTCAGGAGCTCTAAAGGCCCATTGCGTGCAGCACCTTGATCGCTTGCTCTGCCGGCTTCAGACTGTTTCCGCCGCGCTCCCCCTGCTCAACTATATACCACTCTGTGCCATGTAAGGTCCTGCAAATCTCGATGATCTGTTGCCACACGGCGTTGCCCGCAACAAGCGGCGCTGCCTTGTACTCTTTGACGTGAACCGTTTTCGCCCGGCCGGGGAATTCCTTCAAGATCGCAACAGGGTCACCCCCTCCACCGCCGCAGTTGCCGACATCAAGCTGCATGACGACTTTAGGAGAGGCTTGAGCAAAAAGAAGTTCCCACCCGCTTTTCCCGTCGCATTTCGTCATATCAAAGGAGTGGCAATGGTAACCGACCTTCATTCCGAAAGGTTCAGCCCGGGCCGCAAGCTCGCTGAGAGTCTTTGCATACCCGCGTATCGCCTCCGGGCTGCTCATTTGTTTCCGGGCGGCCGCTACAATAAGGAATTTGTTCCCCAAAATCTTGTTTACCTCAACGGTCTGTTTGAATTTCTCCCCCTGAAGCGCGCCGAGGCTCATATGCATTCCACAACATTTAAGCCCGACGCCGTCAAGGATCCTGCGGAACTCAGAGGCCGTCTTGCCTTTGAAAACAACAGGGCCTCCCCCGTAACCCCAGAATTCAACCCCTTGATAGCCCAAAGCCGCTATAGACTTCAAGGTGCCTGCGGGATCCTTACTGAAAAGCCCCCGCACCGCGTAGAGTTGAATCCCGATACGGCCTTTGCACGCCTTTCCCTCTTTCTTCCCGGAACCTTTTCCTCCCAGAACCGAGCAGCCGGCAAGACAAAATCCTGCTGAGAGTTTCAAAACATCGCGTCGCCTAAGTCTCATGGCTCAAAGCCTCCTTTCTTAATGACAAATCGGCCAGTCATTCTACCTGCAGCCGCCGACCGGCGGCAACCGCCTCTCAGCACCTGCTGCTTTGTCGTCCCGCCGCCGCAGGTTGCTGCTCCTCAAGGTCAGTGGGACGAGATGGGACATGCAGCCTGATCCTCGTACTCAAGCCGGATCTTGAGGAGCCGCTGATTTAAGGTGTCGGTGACGTAGAGGTGATCCTCTCCCACCGCTATCCCGTTCAGGAAGGCGAAGGCGAAAGGAGGGTCTCCAAAGGGGGCCATGCGGCGCCGGACGCTTGAGGCAGGCGGCCTCAGTCCGCCGTCTTTCGAGTCCCGCAGCCAGCTGTAGGTCCCCCGCTGGTCGCAGTTTCCATAGCCGCCGAAGTGAAGGATCTCGTTGCCGTTCGAATCGAGTACGACGATCCTGAACCTAAGCATATCGGGGTAAAATATCCGGCCGTACGGATCCACATCGAAACTCTGCCCGTTGCAGTGGCAATAAGGTCCTCCGGGTGATCGACTCAAGTCCTGGTAGACGGAGAACCCAGGCCGCCACCACTGTGCTCCTTGAAGCACGCCGTCCGGATACATCCTCGGCCCCCTTATTACATAAACCTCTTGCTTCGGCATTCGAAGCTCCGGACGCGGAAAGCCGAAATTGGCTGCGTAAGCGCGCGGCGACGAGAACCAAAGCGCCCCGCCGGCCGGCGGAAATTTAACAATGCTGCCGTAGCTTCCCCCATAATAATCGATCGATTTGAAGACTTTTGGTACATTTCCGTCGTTGCATGCCACACCCATTGCGAAATACAGATTGCCGCGCCCGTCCACCCTCGGTCCGTAAGCTCCATCGCCGATCTCCCAAACGGCCGTCCGGAGATACCTGCCGTCCTTGTCATAAACGTCGACCTTCATCGGACCGTGGTACCTCGCCCCGCGGTTTTTAACGTAAATATTGCCTTGAGCATCGATCTCGAAATCCCGCTCGTTTCCGGTTGTTCCGGAAGGAAAGTTGGGAAGCCCGCGATCGGTGACGCACCACCTGCAGATCTTGTAGCTCACTCCCCCCATCAGCCGCTCGCCTCTATATAGCTTGCGCACGTAAACAGGGCTACCCTCGCTGTCGTGTTCGAGAACCCAGGCCCCCGGCCTTACACCTTCAAAAGGCACGGGTTTGCCTTCCAGAGTGTAGCGGCGGATATTACCGCTGTTCGACATGACTAAAGAAAACCGTCAGGCCCCATCATGAAGGTCCCTTGGGGGCATTTCGGCCGGATTACCTTTCCT
>CAZGYL010000189.1:0-8889 GCA_964529985.1 uncultured Planctomycetia bacterium
GATGGCTGGCCGAAACCGGTGCGGATGATTTTCGCCGCGCGTGCTATCAGCGAATCGGGGTTCTTTTTACTTACCTGAATGCAGGAGCTAGGCTGCACTAGCCTCATCTCCTCAACCACATCCAGGATCAGGTAGGAAAGTTCGTTCACAGCGTCGAACCCTTCAGGGGTGAGACCCCCTATATTGATCAAGCAAAAATCGGTGTAAGTTCCGCTCTCAGCCGCTGTGACGCCTACCTTGGGAGGAGCAGGTTGATTGTTGAACTTTATCCAGAAGCACTGGAGAAGCTCGCGTGCCTGTTCTTCGGTGAGCAAACCCTCCTCAAGGTCCCTTTTGTAGAAGGGATAAAGATGCTGGTCAAGCCTTCCGGGGTTGAACGAGTCCCAAGTGTTAAGCTCGGTTATAACCCCCAAATGGACGAACCAGTAGTACTGCAGAGCTTCCCAGAAGTTTCCGGGCGGTTGGGCGGGTACACGCTCGCAGATTCGAGCGATTTGCAGCAGTTCGGCGCGGCGTTTCGGATCCTCCGCTGTGCCTGCCAAGCGGCGGGCCTCATTTGCGTGGCGGCGCGCGAACTTTATGAGCGCATCGGCGCAGATGGCCATGGCTTTCAGCTCCTGCGCCTTTGCGTATGCTTCCGGGTCTTCGCGCCAGCTGAGGCTTTGAAGACTTTCTTGAATATCACGTTTGAAATCGAGAAATCCTTTGTGATAGATCTTGTCATCAAGTACGGTATGTCCGGGCGCGCGCTGTTCCATGAATTCGGTGAACACGCCTGCCTCGTAAGCAGCCTTCCACTGCGGGCCCATCTCTTGGAAGATTCGATCGCGCATGGAACGCCCGCGCCAGAAAGGTATGATCTTCTCGCTGTAGATTCTGCGCGCTTCATCACTGACAGAGAAATTCACCTTCGGGCGGGAATTCAATATTTCGAGATCTTCCAAGCTGTGACAGCAAAGCTCAGGTTAGGTCGGGGTGGCCTTGGGAGCAGGTCCCCTCTCCCCGACTATAAGTTCCCCTTCCAGAATGCAGATCCGTTTTTGTTCCATAAGGTGGGCGAAAAGACGGGCCCGCTGGACCGCAGGAGCGGCATTGGTTGCAAGATTCTTGTAGTAATCCGTAACAAGCTCGGCACGCTCGGTCGAAAGAGACGGCTTTGCGTTCACGCTCATTTCGCGCAGGCGCTTGACTCTGTCACTCATGCTCATTGTTTTTCCTCCGACCGCTTGCCTCTTACGTGTACTTGCAGTCCGAAACTTCTTAAACAGCGGGCCGCCTCGTTGATCTTTTCTTCGGTCGGCACGGCCGCTTGTGTGATATTGTACCTCTTTCCGAGCCGCAGGTACTTATCCTCTCCCGTGCGGTGGTAGGGCAGAAGATCTACAGGCGGCGCCGGGTTGAGCGAAGAAAGGAACCTGCCTGCAGCCCGCAGGTTCGCTTCGTCACAGTTTACGCCTTCTACAAGCGGGATTCTGACAATGACGGGCTTCCCGGTTGTTACAAGCCACCTCAGGTTTGTTAAGATCCATTCGTTGCCGAAGCCAGTAAGGGCTGCGTGGCGCTCTGAGTCCATAAGCTTTAGATCATAAAGGAAGAAGTCAGCCCGCCGGGCGCATGCGCGGAAGGTCTCCGGGGGTGCGAAGCCGGAGGTGTCCAGAACGGTGTGAATAGACCTGGTGCGGGCCTCGGCAAGAAACGCCTGCAGGAACTCCGGTTGTGCAACAGGTTCGCCGCCCGAGCATGTCACCCCGCCGCCCGATTGTTCGTAAAAGACGCGGTCCCGTTCAACCTCAGCAAGCAGTTCTTCCAATGTCACCGCTCTGCCAGCAAGCTGGAGCGCTTCCGCGGGACAAGCCTCGGCACATCGCCCGCAGCCTTTGCACGTCGGCCTGCTTACGACGATAGAGCCGTTTTCAAGCGAAAGAGCGCCGGTAGGGCAGACCTCGAGACAGGTGCCGCAGCGGATACAGCGCTCCGGCCGTACAAGCAGCTCAGGATCCGCCAGTTGCCCTTCCGGATTATGGCAGAAGCTGCAGCGCAGCGGGCAGCCCTTGAAAAAGACGGTGGTCCGCAGGCCGGGCCCGTCATGCAGAGCGAATCGTTTGATATCGAAAATCAGTCCCGTCACAAGGCAGACCTCGCACACAGCGCAGCCTAAAAGAGATTTTACCCTTTCCGGCCCCGAACTGCAGGCTGAAGCAATCTCACTTCAGAACCGCTTGTTCCAAGAAGGGAATCAGTTTATCAACCCGCATGGAGCCCTTAAATGCGATCTTCCCCTTGCGATCGATAAGCACGTAGTAAGGCAGAGTCCTCACATCGTAAAGCAGTGCGAGGGAATTACGCCATTTGTTTCCCTCCGACACAAGGGGCCAAGAGATCCCCTTTTCCTGCAGAAAAACCTTGGGGCGGTCCCTGTAAGTTTCACATGCAGCGCAGATCACAGTTACACTTCCGGCGGGAAGCTTCTCCACCGCCTTTTTCAGCTTGTCCAAGTCGCGCCAGGAAGGGTAAGACCAGGTGGCGAAGTACCACAGCAAAACGACCTTGCCGCGCAGCTCTTCCGAACGCAAGAGCCGGCCGTCAACGGTCTTTACCTCGAAAGGCAGAGCGTCGGAGCCCGGTACGGCGAGAGCCGCACGAAGCCTGCGCTTGCCTTCTTTGCCGGCTTTTGTATCGGGGAAGCGCTTTACCAGCTCCTTCAGGATCGAGACGTCCTGAGTGGGAAAACGGAAAAGATCGGCTTTTATGAGCAGCGCGCGGGCGCGGATTTCGTCAGGCTCTTTCGGATCTTCGATGACTTCATTTATGATTTTCAGCGCTCGATCCGTCTGCCCGATCATATATAAATACTGGGCGGTTCGGGCCCTCACGCCTCCATCTTCGCTTTTCGCAAGCAGCCCCTCGAGGATCTGGTCGGCCCCCTTTGTGTTTCCTATATTGCGCTGGGCGTGGCAGACCCGGAGAAGTTCCTGGAGGGTCGAGTCGAGTATTTCATCCAGCACCGCAGACGCCTGCTCTTTCCATTCCAGGGAGACGTAAGCACCGTAAAGGGACCAGCGCACGGTGTTGCTGTAAACGCTGTCGGGGTGACGGTTAAGGAAATCCCGGTACAAAGGAACAGCCCGGCGCTGGAGGGCCCGGTACTCCTCATAAGTCTCAGGCGTTCCAAGTCCTGCAATCGTTCGGGCCAAATTTACAAAATCTTTCGCAAGGAGTTCGGGATCGTCGGCCCTCAACAAGGCCGTCAGGCCGACCACCGAGAGAATGCAAAGCACACGCACAGCACACCTCGCAGAAAAGAATCCGGCATTTTCAGCGAATACAGCACACGCGGTTTCCGGTGGTCCGCTGCTTCGGGACCTGGAACCCCGGTGGATCCTGAGGGTTGGCGAACCGCTTTACTGGCAATTATGGGAAAAGCGGACGGGCGGGACAAGCCGGCGCGCAGGAAAAATAAAAAGGCCGGCCGCATCGCCGTGGCTGCCTACGGCCGGCGCAAAACCGTGGAAAGGAAGAAAGGAAGGGAGGGCGAAAGGACCGCCTTCCGCCCCCCTTTCCTTTCTTTTTAGTGCTTCATTTCATGACGAACCTCCCGTATTCCGCGATTGCTCCATACGGGAGTCGCGGCCTGTGGCGGGATATTTCGGCGCGATGTCGCATAGCGACCCCGATCATGCCGGTCAAATAGTCGGCCGGCATGATCGGGGCTGCGTCGTTGCTCCTCGAAAACCGGCTCCGCAAGGTTGTCTTCGTCGCAACTCCTTGCCTCGCACCAAAATCTCCGCGCCACAGATCCACGTCGTCATGTAATGAAGCACTAAATTGGGCATTCTTCCCTTTCGAGAGCCCAGCACAGGTTCGAGACGAGCGGGGGTCAACAGCTCCCGCAGCGCAATCGCACGCGCAGACGCTTGTCGCAGCCTGTGGTGCCATATTTCGTCTTCTCAACCTTGTCTTCTCATTCCGCTCTCACAAGACCAGCGAACCGGTGGAACGCGTGCACTTAAATGTTGTAAAGCGGTACATACCTGTCCCTTCGCTTGCGCTCCCGGTCCACCAGATCTTGGAACGTAGTTCCGTCGTAGACTCTTGAAAGGGCTTCGCGCGCCTGCTGCCAAAGCTCGGAAAAAGAACAACAACCGTAAAGCGGACAACCCTTCCCGTTGCGTTCTTCGGCCCCTTCCTCCAAACACTCAACCGGCCCGAGCCGGCCTTCGACCGCTCGTATTATATCCCCGACCGTTATCGCGGAGGGAGCTTTCGCAAGGACATAACCCCCCAGCTTGCCACGCCGCGATTCAACAAACCCGGCTTGCTTGAGCTGCGTGAGAATGGCCTCCAAGAAACGCTGCGGTATGGCTTGAGCTCGCGCGATATGGCCGATTTTAACCGGACCGTCCGGATGATGGGCTGCGATCTCGAAGATCGCACGAACGGCGTAAAGGCATTTTTGAGTGAGGAGCATAACGGCCCTCTTTTCGCGTTTGTCTACAGGTCTTATCGACATAATACTACAAGAGCTGAAGCGCGTCAAGAGCTTGGTTGTTTTTTATCAAGAGCTTCCAGAGGGCCCTGCCGCTGCAGGATTGGGGCGCTGCTGCCTATCCAGAGCTCCTCGCCGGCCGGAAGAGCCGCCAGACCGCACTTACAGCGACAGCCACCAGAAGATTGGCAAGGAAGGCCGGGGCAAGGGCTCCGATAGGCTCCAAGGCCGATCCAGCCACCAGTGCCGGCCACTTCTGAACCACCGCGAAACCTATGAGCATGCCGGCCACTATCCCGATCCGGTGGGCGCCTTTCCAAAGGAGAGACAAAAGAAGAGCAGGAGCCAAGGTTGCGCCCAGGCCGCCCCAGGCGTCAAAAACTTTGGCGAAAACGTTCTCCCTCCGCAACGCGATCGCTATTCCTGCCCCGCCAAGGAACAATGTCACCGCGCGGGCAAGAAGGACAGCCCGTTTCTCCGAGAGCGTAACCCCGAGCAGCCGATCCAGAATATCCCTCTCTACAGCAGCCACAGCCACAACCACTTGTGAGTCCACTGTACTCATCATTGCCGCAATGGCCGCTGCGATTAGAAGCCCTTCCAAAATCGGGGGAAGAAACCGGTGAGCCATAACAGGCATAACCAAGTCCGAATCGGCGAGTTTGTCCATAGGCAGGGCCGCTGCAACGAGTCCCAAGAAGAAAGCTCCGGTCAATGCCACAAGAACCCATACGATTCCTATAAGAGCGGCCCGTCTGAGCTCTTCCCGCCGGCGGATAGCCATGAACCTGGCCAGAATGTGCGGCTGTCCTGGATAGCCCAAACCCCATGAAAGGTTTCCGACCACTGTGCCCAAAAGAAAAGCGTCTCCGGGCGACCCTCCCCACAACGAAGCGAAGCCTTGGCCGCGGCGGGCCAAGAGCTCAAGAAAAGAGCTTTCAGCGGGTAGTGCGAGGAATCCCGCAATGGGCAGGATCACCACCCCCAGCACCATAAGGAGTCCTTGAAGCAAATCGGTGTACGCAACAGCAAGGAAGCCTCCCAACATGGTGTAAATGAGGATGACGCCCCCTCCGAGAAGCAGCCCCCCGGTGTAACCGAATCCTTTCCCGCCCCAAGGAAGCGCGACATCGGAGAAGGTTGTTTCAAAAGCCTTGCCGGCTGCAATGAACTGAGCAGCGATATACGAGGCGTAAAAGAGAAGGATCGCCCCTACTGCAACTGTTCGGAGCGGGAGATTCCTGCCCCCACCAAGCCGGGCCTCAAGCACATCGGGAACGGTAAGAGCATTCGCCTTTCCTGCGGCTTCCCTGAGCCGCGGGGCCACAACAAGCCAGTTGAAAACCGTGCCGGCTGCGCACCCCAGAATCGTCCACACCATTGACAGTCCTGCGGCGTAAGCGGCACCCGGAAGTCCGATCAGGAGCCAGGCGGACATATCCGAAGCCTGGGCGCTTATCGCCGTAACCCAAGGGCCCAGCCTGCGGCCTCCCAGGATAAAATCCGCGAGAGTCTTGTTGCGGCGCGCGCAAGCGCCTCCTATAGCCAGCAGTGCCGCCAAATAGAGGCAGAAGACCACAAAGACCATACGTACCTCGCGTTCGTTGCCGATAAGAGGGCTTTGAACGGGCCTCAGGTCTGCACGAGTATGGCCAGTCGGGCCCGATGGGGCAAGATCCCTGTCGTAAGGCCGGAGGTAGGGGGTAGGAGCGGGCTCCTGCGGCCGATAACAGGGGTAAGACCGATTCGGGCTTTCCTACCGGAGACTTGCGCCAAGAGGGCGGAACCGGAAAGGATTATTTGACAAGAGATTCTGAGCGCCTAGGCTTGGTGGAGGCGCCTCGGCGCCCGGAACGCCTCTCATAAGGAGAATCGGAAAATGACCGAGCCCCGTGAGACGGGCAACCTGGCTCTTCAGAAACTCAATTACATCCTCAGCTGGCCTTGGGTCCGCATCTTCAGTTGGGGCCTTTTTTTCGCCCTGCTTTATTCGGTCAGGGGCTTTTTCACCGTCATATTCCTTACCTTCATTATCAGCTACATAGCCTGCAATGTGGTCAACGGCATAGCAGGGCTGTTCGGGCGCTGGGAACTTCTCCGTAAATTGGTGGTTCTTGTCACTTACGCTGTTTTTCTTTTTGTCGCCTATTCGGGCGGCAGATTCTTGGCGCCGCATATCGTGGAACAGGGCCGAGGGGTGGCCAACACGGTAAGCCAGTTCGTCAACCGCGGATTGGACAAGATCATCCCCGAGTGGTGGGCCCGCTGGCAATACAGCCGGTTTGAAGGAACGAGAAAGTATCAGGAAGAGCTTGAGAAGATGCGGCGGGCTCAGGATCTCAAGAAGCTCTCCTGGGAGTCTTTCAAGAAGTATGCCGCCAAGCTGCGGGCGGATTTCCGCAGGCTTGAAGTCGAACGCAGGGGCAGAGACGCCCTGGAAAAGGCGCGGGGAACGGACCAATTCAAAAACGCCTTTCAGGCGTACTTGAAGGAACGGATTGCCCGCGAGACCGATCCGGCCGTGCTTGAACGGAGGAAGCGTGAGGAAGAGGCCAAGCTGCTCAGCGTCCTCGGCCAGAGTGAGTTCGAGAACTTCAAACGTATGAAAGGCGCGCAATACCAGAGCTGGCTGGCGGACAAAGTAATTCGAACGCTTATAGAAGAGCTGCCCTCGGAGAAAGTGGCCCAATTGCGAAAGACCTTTGAAGAGGAGTTCGTGCGCAAGGAGGGGGAGAAGGCGGTCGCCCGAGCGGAAGGCACTCCTGAATGGGAGGCGAACTTCAAGAAGTATTATGAAAGCGTTCAGCACCCGCCCCCTTACGATTATCCCTATGAAAAGTTCGTGCAGTTGGAAAGGGCCCCCACGAATGAGGCTTTTGTTTCCCTGTGGGGAGAGGAAACCGCGCGCGAGCAAGGAGAACAAGCGCTTAAACGCCGTTTCAAGGAGAAAAAGATAGCAGAGTTCGCTAAGGCTGCAGAAGAAAGACTTACAAAAGCGGGGCTCAACGATCTGATCAAGAGCACGGCGGCGAAAGTACTTCCGACTCTGGCTTCTTGGCTGACAATGGGGATTAATTACACTTTCACATTCGCACTGCACCTGATTCTTTCTGTGCTTTTCAGCTTCATAATCGTCTGGGATATGCCGCGATTGCGCCGCGGTGTCGAGCTTCTGGCGCACAGCAGAATCAGGCGACTTTACTACGAAATCGTCCCTGATTTGGCTGCGCTGGGAAATCTCATGGGCCGGGCTTTTCAGGCCCAGGCATTGATTGCGATCGCAAATACGGTTTTGACGCTTCTGGCGCTTGTGCTGCTCGGGGTCACCAACCGTGCTTTTCTCTGCACGATCGTTTTTATCTGCAGTTTCATACCGGTGGCCGGAAGCGTGATATCAACTGTACCGATCGCGCTTGTAGGACTCCAGATGGGCGGCATTATGCTTGCTTTGAAGCTTATCGGCGCGATCATTTTGATCCACTTTTTCGAGAGCTGGATACTGAATCCCAAGATTCTCGGGGATATGCTTCACCTGCATCCGCTCTTGGTGCTTATTATTCTGATCGTAGGAGGGCACTACTTCGGTATTTGGGGGTTGCTGCTCGGAGTTCCGGTGTGCGTTTACATTATCCGGTACGTAATCCTTCACGGAGTGGATCCTTCGGTGCTGCGGCGTCTGGCCCCTAAAATGGCTCTTGCAGAAGCACGAGCGGGGGGCACAGGCTTCGGAAGAAGCCAAGAGCCGCCGGAAGCACCCGAGCGGGACGATACAGAAACCGAACGACCGCATGCTTCGGTCCGGTCAGGGTCAGGCGGCGCGCGCAGCGAGCCGGGCGGCGATCCGGATTGAAAACCCGGGGCTGAAAAAGGCCTTCCACGTTTCCCTCCTCACAGGGTAAGATGCCTCGCAGCCTTTTTGTGTTTCCGCAAGCGAGGTCTTGGAGGAAGCTCTTATGCAAACCTTAAGAAAGAGAACCTTCGACGGAATCAGCGTTTTTTCCTTTAAAGTTGCTTTGTGTTTTTGGGTGCTTCAGACGGCTTTACCCGCCGGCGCGGGTGCTGGAGCGCCCGCCTCAGCGCTTAAAAAGGCCGACGTTGATGCCTCTCCTTTTATGGTAGGACCGCGGGATAATCCCCAGCGGGTTCTCAGGTTGCGGATCGTCTGGGAAGGGGCGGCCGCAGGCGGGCAAGCGGAGCTTACGGTACGGCGGCCCGGTCAAAAGCCCTTCACGTTACGCCGCAGCATAAGCGTGAGGAACGGAGAGAACGAGATTCTGCTTCCGATTCCGGAAATAAGACGGCGCAGTGAGGCTTCGCTTGAGCTTTCGATCGGCCGGGCAAAACGTTCTTTACGGTTCGAAGTTCCTCCCACGCGGCGATTCGAGGTCTATATCGTGCAGCAT
>CAZGYL010000190.1:0-8885 GCA_964529985.1 uncultured Planctomycetia bacterium
TCAGAGGGGCGCAGCTCCTGCGCGTTCCAGCAGGGAGCCGCAGGACTGCGCCTGAAGGATCTCATTGCGCTGCTGGTCGGTCAGGACGCCCATCCCGACCAGGATGTCTCCGATAAACCGGGATCCTGTTCCCTGGCGCCGTTCCCACTGCTGCAACTTAAGCGCGGTCTCAACCTCCCGCTGGGTAACGTAACCCCAGGCGCGTGCAATATCGCCGAAGTAGTACCGCCGACCCATGGCCTTTCCCCCTTCAACCGGGCTTATCCCTGAATACGCGGCCCGCCTGCCGTGATATCCTTGCCATGATATCGGTTGAGCGCGGGCTTGCCCTTACCCGCCGGTCCCGGGAGCTACCGGCGATTCACTGCTTGCAGGCTTGTTGTTTTCAGCGCGTATCACCCCTGTTTGGTCGCACCAGAAGTATCGCCCGTGCCCCTCTGCGGGCCGCACATCAACGTGCCACGTATCGCTTCCGCTGGAGCGAACCTTGAAGAGATAACCATGCTTGAAGCCCCGAGCGAGGGCTGAATCAACAAGCATCTGATCACCCAGCTCCCAGAGATTCTGTGCGTACCTGCCGTTTCGCATCCTGAACGCTTCCTGTCCGGATGCGATTGTACGGATTTCTTCAATGACCTTGCGTTCCCTCTGCTGCTGGCGGGCTTTTATAACAGCCGGAATGGCTACGGTACCGGCAACACAGCCGGCGCTCAACACGAAGGGACCGAGCCCATAGCTCGAACGCAGCTCGTAAAGCACGCCGTCCCGGCCCACAAACGTCAACCCCCACAGATCCCCTGTGTCGACGGTGAGCAAATCCTGCAAAGTGGTGATAAGGCTCAGCAATCCGGCCGGAGCGTTCGGACTGCGCTGCAGCACCTGCTGTACCTGGGGAAGCGTAACCTGTGCGAAGGCCCCGAGTTGCCGGTTGAGTCGCACGAAGGAAAGGCCGGACAGGCATCTTTTCCCCAGAATTTCCTTTACTTCCGGTCTTGCAGCTATCGGATCCGGGCGGCCCTTTCGGTGTTGGATGAAATCGCGTACGGCCGGAAGATCCGTGCTCGCAACAACGTGATGTTCACAAACCGCCAGATACACGGGCATGGGCCCGGGAAGGGAATAAACAGGAACCGCATCGACGGACTCCACAAGAAGTTCCCTGCCCATGGCCTTTCCGATCCGGCCCACCACCCGCCGCACGATATCACTGTTACGCACAGAGAGCGCGATAACCGAGACCGGGGTGCTTCCGCGCATCACGGTGTAATTCATCATGTCGGTTCCGAAAGCCTTAAGCAGATCTTTGAGCCCTACACCGATCTTATCTTCAACTGCTTTGATCTGAGCCTCGAACCCGGAGCCCGCAAGTCCGCTCAGTCGCGCCAAAGTCGACTGGAGTTCCTCGTAAAAGTCAGGCAGATCTATGCCGCCTACACCGAATGAGGTCGCTCCGGAAGGCACAAGGGCCAACGCCGCGCGTACCTTCGCCGATCGGAAAAGGGGCCCGAGCATGCCGCGTCGGTTTTCAGGCCACAAAGCGAAGAGAAGCTCCCTTACCTGCCCCCGGAATTGGTGCGAGGCGAAGCCCACCGCCTTCAGATCGGCAAGTCCCACACGCTCCCAAAGGAATGCGGGCACCGGAAGCTGCGAGGCTATGAGATTAAGAGCATGAGCGGTTGAAACATACACATATCCGAGCGGCGTCCCGGCGGCTGCGACTTTTTGTGTGACGGTGATAAAGGCAGGATCGCGCTGCAGACTTCCGGAAGGCGGTTTTGTTGAGCTGAAAAAGGTCTCGTCGGTGCTTAGGCGCGCGACACCGTCGCGAGCTGCAAAAAGGATCTTCATTGCTCCACCGCCGAGAGTGAAGCTCCGCAGAACGGTGCCGTCTGGAAGATTCTTTTCTTCGAAACCAAAGCCGGGAACACGATCACGCAGTGCGATCAGGCAGTCCGTCAATGACCTGACGAATTGATCAACACCTTCTTTCCCCCTCCAAAGGAGATAAATTTGAAAATCGACTTCTCGTAAGCTGCGCCGCGTCGCGGTGACTGCGAACTCCAGCGGCCCGCGCCATTTTCCCTCTACGACCTGGGCCGCCATCTTTTTTAAGCTTTCCCAGAAGCGCAACCCCAGGTAACGCTGGACGGTATCCGCAAGAGCCGGTGTCTGCCAGAGTTTCCTGAGCGGAGAATTTCCTATCGCAAAAGCTGCAGCGGCGACATCAGGAACCGAAACGTAAACGAGAGCGTTCGAGGCAGGAAGGCGCGAAGCCAACGAATTGCGGGGAACCAAACGGAAGCGGGAAGCGGCCGCACGGGAAGACGCCGTGGCCGTACCTCCCTTACCTTTCTTGTGCAGAGCTTCGGCTTTCCCCGAGCTTCTGCTGCACCCCGCGCTTACAAGAAGAGTACCTGCGACAAATCCGGTAAGAAGAACGTGCACGCAAGAATGTGTCCGACGCCTTCCACCCCTCAGAACCGGTCCGGTCAATCGTCCGCCTGCGACCCCTTTACGGAACATAGAACCGCTCCCTTTGTATTCTCCGGCCCTCTTACCCGCCATACGCTTGAGCGTATCAAAACCCGTTTTGTTCTCTGCCGGAGGGCTTCGGCGGGACAGAGGGCTACGCAGCCCTTTTCCCACGCCGAACCTTCCGGTCCGGAGAACTATAGCATCGAGGCATATACGGGCAAACGCAGATAGCATCCCTCCGATAACCTTTCGAGTAACGCACGATTCATAAACGAATTTTTACGAACTCTGACGACCGCAAACCTTCTTGCCCGTCCTCCCCGTTCGCTTGTTGACTTTCTCTGTCCTATACTTCCGGTGGAAGCATTAAGCTGCATGAGCGGCGCGGGCGATTCTCCGTTTTGGGAGCCCACAGCCGCCTTTTTTCCGGGACGACATTCATGGGTTCAGCGGCACATTCCGATATCGTCAAGACCACTGTCATTTCGGCCGCATCGGGTACGGTCCGAACCTACCGCCTTGGCGCACTGTCGGTGCTTGCCGTCGGCGGTACCGTATCGCCGTCTTTGTTGAAAGTGCTCGAGCAGCAGGCCGAGAGGATTTCCGCGGCACTGGGTCTCGATCTCTCCGAACTGAAAGGTATCCAACCGGTTCTGATTTCCGTTCTCGAAAGAATCCGCCGTAGGCAGGAACGCCGGGGGAACCGGCTCACTTTGCTTAATCCTCCCGATCAGTTGCTTGAGCTCTTGTCGCTTCGTGGATTCAAGGAACGTTACGTCATTGAAGAAGCGACCGGGAAGGTCGAGCCGGCGTCCAAGGAGAGCGAGCCCGCCGAAGACCTTTCAACCTTCAATATTTCGCTTTACGAGACTGAGGAAATCCAACAAGGGCTCGTAACAGCCGAACACCGTGTGGCGGCTTTTCTGCCCAAGGAAATTCCGCTTCTTGCGCACTGGCGCTTTGAGGTTTGCTGGCGGCCCTCGGGCCGAATCGGAGGAGATTTCTACGACTTTATCCTGCTGCCCGGGGGCTGGGTGGGTGTTGCGGTCGGCGATGTCTCGGGTCACGGAATACCGGGTGCGGTTGTTATGGGAATCGCAAAGAAGGTGCTGAGGCTTCGAGCGCTCGAACTTGCGGCCGAGGGCCCCGCCGCAGTGCTCAGGCAGTTGAATGTGGATCTGCTTGAGGACTTCGCGGAAACCACGTTTGTGACGGTTTTGTACGCCGTGCTTGAGCCTGATTCCGGTAAGATCCGGTTCGCAAGAGCCGGCCACGAGCTTCCGCTTCTGGTCACTCCGGCCTCCGCGGATCCCCAACCGTTGGAAAGTCCCGGAATGGCCATAGGAATGTCCGCTCCGGAAATCTTCGACAAGATCATAGGTGAGGCCACCTTGGAACTGCAGCCTGGATCTTCGTTGGTTCTTTTGACCGACGGAGTTCCGGACGCAGTAAGCGCTGAGGGGGCTCGCTTCGGGAAAGCCCGGATACGTGGAGTGCTCGGTGGAGCTCCGTCGACCCGGCCTCTCAAACCGCTTATGCGCGCGCTGGATCGCTTCACCCGTTCCTCGCCCCAACCGGACGATATCACGGTCGTGGCGATGGCTCGGCTGTAAGAACGGAATTTGCTCCGCCGTGCTCTCCGGTGTACAGTTCGATGGACGACCTTACCTTTAGGGAAGGGAGTGTAATCGGTGGCGTTTCGAGGGGAAACCTCCCAAATAAGCCTGACGAGTATTTTCCAGACCCTCGCTCTGGGCGGGCAGGAGGGCGTGCTCACCGTACAGATCGAGGGCTGTACGCGCCGGTTCCAATTCTCTGGTTCACTCCTCAGGCTTCTTTCCGAGAAACCAGGCTCTCCGGAGCCCTTGCAGAAAATACTCATAAAACAAAAGGTTTTGACCGCGGCGCAATTGGCGAATGTCGTCCAGACCGTGGACTCAAACACCCGTCTCGGCGACGCCCTTCTCGACCGCGGTGTCATAGACGATCAGTTCGTCGGAACGACGCTGCGCTTCCACTTTGAAGAAATCATTCTTGAAACGATCACTTGGCAGGGAGCGCGCTTTGACTTCGCTCCTGATCCTCCCACCCCCAAAGATGAGTTCTTTGATCCGAAGCGCCTTGAGGGAGCGCTGGATTTCGATGTCACGGCGCTGCTAATGGAAGCTGCGCGGCGCGAGGATGAGTGGACCAGGATCCGAAGCGCTCTGCCGGATCCCACCGATATCCTGGTCCCCGTGGACGAGGCTGCTTTCCGCCAGGCGCTTCAAGAGCTCCAGGTACCGGAGCGGCTCCGCCGGGATCTTGAGATTCTGCTTTCAGGCGACAGAACGCTCAACCAGGTCGCAGAAAGCAGCAGTTTTCCTTCGTTTCATGTTTTTGATGCACTGACCGCGCTTCTGGGGCGCAACGCGCTTCGTACCTTGACCGCGCAAGAGAAGAAACAGCTGGCGGCGAAACTCCGGCGTCAGCTGCGCCTCCAAGATGCTGCGACGATCCTGCGCGGGGTTCTGAAGAATGATCCCCAGGACTCGGAAGCGCGCCGCCTGCTCGCCTCGGTTCTGGAGCAGCTGAACGAGAAAGAAGAGCTCATAGAACATTGGCGGTATCTTGCCGCACAAGCGCACGCCGAAGGCAAGGCAGATGAAGCTCTTCAGCTCCTTGAAAAAGTCGTTGCGCTGGAAGCGCGGAACCTTCAGGCGAGGGCCGATCTGCTTGAGCTCTACTGGGAGCGCGGCGCTCTTGAAGAAGGGCTCCAGGTGGCGCGCGAACTTGTACAAACGGCGCGCAACCATGAGAATCCCCAGGAAGCGCGCCCGCTTGTCGAGCGCTGTATAGAACTTTTCCCGGAAGAGCTCTCTTTCCGGCACGCGCTTGCGGCCATATGCTCGCGGGCCGGAGATCAACAGGCGGCGCTCCGAAACCTGCTCTACCTGGCGGATCAATACCGAAAAACCGGTGCGGTGCGGAGCCTTCGCCGTACCTACGAGCAGATCGTCAAAATAGATCCTTCGGCCTCGCGCAAGCTCGCCCAAGTTCTCCACATGGAAGCCGAGCAACGCGCTGCGCGGCTCAAGCAGATAAGACGGCTCGCGCTGCGCTGCGCCGTGGCTTTGGCCGTTGTGGGCTTCGTGCTTTTCGCCGCCAGAGAGGTCGGCGCGTACCGCGGGCTCGCTGAAGCAAGAGAAAAAGTGGCCGGGCTCGTCGCAGCCTCGGATTTCGATCAAGCGGCGCAGGTGGTAGAAGAAACCGCACGGGCTTATCCTTTCTCGAGTGTCCAGGTTTTTCTCAAAAAACTGAAACACTCTGTGAAGGAAGCCCGGGTCGCGGCGCAGGAAAGGGAAGAGCGTATGCGCCGCGACCGGAGGATTCTCTATGAGTCGCGGCTGGCCTCAGCCAAGATCGCTCTGCGCAAAGGCCGCTGGGACGAAGCCGACAGATTGCTCGCCTCCATAGTGCCTGAAGACCTTGAGCCGGAAGAGGCACAAGAAGCGGTACGCCTGCGTAACAAGGTGAGGGGTTACTTGGAGGAAGCGCAGCGCCTCCACCGGAAAGCCACAACCGCCGTAAGAGAAGGACGCTGGCGCGAGGCGTTCGCTGCGTATCTGAAGTTGATAACGACATATCCGGAAGCGCCTCAAAGCAGAAATACAACCTTTCCTTTGAAGGTTGAATCGACACCGCCGGGTGCCGACGTTTTCGTAGGCAGGTCACTTGCCGGCCGGACGCCCTGCGTCATCCAGTGGTCGCCCCAACGACCGGTCACCGTGACCATACAAAAGAAAGGCTACCGGCCGTACAGCCGGCTGCTCGAAAAGCCTGAAAAGGTCGGTTGGCTGCTGCAGGCGTTCTTGGAGCGTGTGCCCACATGGCGCCGGACCTGGGAAGGTACTGTGGAAGCACGGGCTGTAGCCGTCGGCGATGTCGTCGTGGTTGCGGATCGAAGCGGCCGCATTACCGCACTGCGCCCTGCTTCCGGTCGGATCGACTGGGTGAAGATGCTCGACGATATCGGCGGTGTAAGCGCTGATCCTGTAGTGTGGCGTAACCGCGTGGTATGCCTGAGCGTTGAAGGCTCGCTGTACACCATCGAGATTCCGGGCGGAGCCATGACGCGCAAGGATTTCTCTTTCCTTGCGCCGGCGCGTTTAGATCCGAGCGGAGTCACTTCCGACGGCATGGTGGTCTTTCCATCGGAACGCGGCCGCTTGTACGGTTATTCGATCGCGCAAGGCAAACTTCTATGGTCCATCAGAATGCCCGGTAAGATTTCCGTGCCCCCCGCCGGAGCTGATCCGTCCGTTGTGGCTGCGGATACCGCCGGTAATCTGTGGGTTCTGGAAAGCCGTACAGGCAAACGGCTCCGAGCGCACAAACTGAAAAATCCGCCTGTTGCACGTCCCATTATGTTGGGGGATGACAAGTGGGTTGCAGCCTGTGAGGGGGAACTTGTGCTGGGCGGAGCGGAGAGTAAAGCCGAAGCGCGACTGTCGGCTCCTCCCTCAGCCTCTCCCGTCGCACTCGGTGACATCATTGTGCTACCGACCCGCGACGGCTTTTTAACCGCTTACGCTGCAGAGGACTTGACTTTTCGCTGGAAGGTCAGACTTCCGGCCGCATGCCACGCCGTTGTGGCCTGCGGAGGCCGATTATATCTTGCTTGCGGAGAACAAATCCTTGCGATCGACCGGACGGGTAAGAGTGTCTGGCGATATTACGGAACGTTACCGGTGCGCAGTTTGTCACTGCCTGCGCCGGGAGTACTCCTTGCGGGAACCGCGGGGAATTTGCTCGTGTACTTCGATCTTACGGGAGATCGCTGAGCGGCAGGGTGCCGGGAGCTTTCGTTTGACACCTGGCGGTCCCGCATCGTACTCTTCTTTGCCGATGGAATGAGGGCGAAAGGGTCGGGATCCCTGTAACCGGATCCACTGGAGCCCGGGAGGTTGGTGGTGATTGGTTTCTTGCGGCGCCTGTTCGGGCGCAAAGACGGCACAGGCTCTGTAGAAAAACTCCGCGCCAAGTGGCAGCGCAAGAAGAGCCCTACAGTGGCCGAGGATTTGGCAAAGGCTCTGCTGCGGGAAGACAAACTCGAGGAAGCATTCCAGGTCGTTAAAGAAGCCTATCGCCTTTTCCCCAGGGCCGAAAGGGTCCGAGCCTGCTATTATCATGTGTTGCGACTGCGCAGCACCGACGAAGTAAGGCAGCTGCGCCAAGCTATAGCCACGGACGGCCGTCCGGAGCTGTACGCACGCCTCGCGGAATTGTACCGCTACCTGGGTAGGTTCGAGGAAGCACTGGATGTCGCGCGCCAAGGCGTGGAGAGACATCCGGATTTCCCCGGTGCTCACCTTGCTTTAGGCCGTATTCACTACACGCGCTTTCTGAAGACCGCAGCGGCGCGTGACGGCAAGCTGGCTGCAGAAAGCTTGGAACGCGCCGTTGAAGTCGATCCTGACAACTTCAAAGCTCTCTACCACTTGGTGAACCTTTACTTGACTGTAGGCGACGGATCGCGGGCGGCGCGGTATCTTGATCAACTGGCCAAGATCGCTCCCGGCGACAGCCGCGTGCAGGAGCTGTCGGCGCGCCTGGAACAGCTGCCCGAAGGTGCGCAGGACTCGACCGTCGATTACTTTACGCGATACGAAACAGCGCACCTGAGAGAACCTGTAGCACCTACTTTCCAGTTAAAAAAACAAGACGAACTTGCTCCGCTGGTGGCCGAACTTGCAGCCGCCCACGGAGTGCGGGAGGTGGCGGTTCTCGACCACCAGGGTACCGTCATTGCCGCTGCTCCTCCGGAGGGAGGCGCGGTGGGGCCGGTGATCTCGCAGATAGTATCGGCGGCGAGAAACGGCGCCAGACGCATGTCGATCGGCTCTTTTGTGCAGGGAACCGTAACCTGCAAGAATATGAAGATATTTCTGCGGGACCTTGAAGGAAACGCGGTGGCCGTGGTCACAAGCAAAGATGCCGGCCACGACACCATTCAATTGAAATTGTCACAGTTCGCTGCGGCCTGTATTTCCGTTCCGGAGCGCTCATGAAAGAGATTCTTTTAAAGCTCAACGAAAACCCCGGCATTCGCGGCAGCATGGTTATGACGCAGGACGGTATCGTCGCCGCGGCGGCGCTGGGGCCTGACTTGGAAGAGGAAGTGGTGGCGGCGCTGTCCTCTACCCTGCTTACCGCCGTCAAAAGGGCGGTGCATGAGGTGACCCCTGAAGAGGACGTGACCGCTTTTGTTCTTATGGCGACCGATGGGAAGTTGGTCTTCTTGGACCTTGATAACGCATACTTGGTGGTGGTTACCAAGCGTGATCTGGAACTGAACACCACCATGGTGGAAATTGAGAGTGCAGGGAAACGTATACGCACTCGAGGCGGGCAGAGAGCCCTCTCGTCTG
>CAZGYL010000191.1:0-8846 GCA_964529985.1 uncultured Planctomycetia bacterium
ATCCCCTGAAGCAAGAAGCAGAAGATCCCGGATTCCGCCTTTCCTGCCGGAGGCTGGATCGGCAGAAAGTGCAGCTCTGAGTTGCTCCTTTTTCTCCGGTGAAAAACTCAATACATTTCTAACCAACTTATCAAGTAAGAGCGCATCCGCCGGCAGGCCGTAGTCGTACTGGGGAGGCAAAGCAAGAGACACGTATTCGAACTTGCCCAGATTCAGAAGAATCAAACCGAGCCTGCGGCGCTGGGCCGGATCGCGCGAGCTTCTTGCCACCTGCTCGAGCATGGGAAGTGCAATCGGCCCTAAGGCCAAAAGCCTCCGGTAGGCAGCCTCAACCTTCTCCTTCTCACCTATCAAGTCCATTATGTAGTCAAAGATTCGAGCCGATACCTGGGGATCACGCCTCAATTCCCCAAGCCAGTCGAACTTGCGGTTGCGAGGCTCGCCTTCTCTAAGTTCCTTAAGAAGGAGCCGGGCCCGCCGCACTACTTCACGCTCCCCGGGATACTGCGAAATCAGTTGGTCCAACAGTTTCCCGGCAAGCTCGATTCGGCCGAGCTTCTTCCAACAGCGCGCCCGGCAGTAAAGCGCGCGGGCTTTTATGCTCTCAGGCACGCTGTCTGCCTCTGAAAGTCTCTTGTAGATCTTAAGCGCGTTGTCGATGTCACCCTCTGAGACCTCAAGAAGCTCAGCTTGGAGCAAAAGCTCAGCAGGCTGAGCTTGAGCCTGTTTTTCCCCGCCGCCTTCAGCCTCACCTCCCTGAAGCGGAAGCACCGAAAGCACCACCCCCAAAAACACCGCCCGAATACTTGATCCCTGCATGTGTCACCTCCTCCTTTGAGGACCGCCGGTATCTGCTGCAAGAACCTCTGCTTCCACATCCCCCATATTACCCGGCGGTTGTTGGAAAATCGTTTGGATCTCTTTTGAAATCTCCCGGCAAGCAGGGCGAACAGCCCCACAGCGGCGACAATGGGGCCGGTGGGATCAGACGTCGTCTTTTTGTCTTCCAGGTCCCTGCTTACCCGCTGGGATCAGACCCCAGAAGCTTTAAGCCACGCCTTCTTCAACAACTTCAAACTTCAGAAGTCGACTCAGGCGCCTGATATCCTCCATATGGTCCCCGTAGAAAAGCACTCGATGGAGCCCGGCGGTCCATGTCTCAAGCATACGTTGAGCGTTCCTCACCCTAACGGTGACTTTTGTCCGACAGCCGCGTTCCACGGTGGGCACACCTACTATAGTGCCCGTGGAAATGAGCATTTGGTCAACACCAATGCTCTCGAAAGGAGTAGCAGCCATTACCATACGCCGTTGCTGGTAAGGTCTCGTGTCGCGGGCAACGAGCTTAGCCACAGTCACAACCTGACCCTTACGCATGAAAACTTGGAGTGAAGCGCTCCGCAGGTCCTCAAGGTGGTTCCTTATCTTGAAAGGAGCTCTGGGGCCCTTGGGCCCATCCATACGTGTGGCGGACATGCAGTGTGCGTGAATCACAGTATTATCAGCCGTGTTTATAACAGGATCCGTCACAAACCCGGGGACACCGGCAAGGTACAGAAATATAACTTGGGTCACCGCGCTCGTGATGTCGGCCTCACACACTCCGCAAAGTCCTTCATCGTTCAAACGGCTGAATGCCAAGCATGGATAGGCGGGAACATGGGAGTAGAACCCGCCCAGGCAATTTATCGTTACCACCTGGGCTTTTTCCTCTCGAAGCAGTCTCGCCAGGGCGAAGTAAACACGGCAGGACTTGACGATCTCCTCCCGCGAAGGCTCCACAACCTCCTGAGCCGCCCGGATCCACCGGTCCGCCTCTTCCGCGGCAAGCCGCGGGTCCACTGCTTCGTAAGCCTTCTTTATCCTCTCGTAAGGACAAGGCACCACTTCAGGACCGATCTTTTTCTTCAGAGCTTCAGGGTATCCTTTTGGTAAAGGCAGACCCCCTCCAACGTAGAGGATCCTGGTACGTTTCAGGTGAAAGATAGCACGCAGCGGCCTGACAGCTTTGACTACATCTTTGAAATCTCCGGTCGCAACAACATCGACTCTATGGCCCCCTCGCCAGAGATCCGGAACCATGTACCACTCATGACCGCTGTACGGAATTGAAAAAACCACTGTAGGAATTCCACTCTTCAGAAGAGCGGCAAGCATCGGGGAGGTCCCCAGGCACAGGTTGCAGGCTAGAATTCCTCCCACTTCAGAGCCGAAGCGTTTTATGTAAAGCTGGGCTTCGTAGTTACTGCGCACCCAGCCGTTTCCCACGAACTCGACCCCCTCAAGACCGGGCACTTTGTCCATAGCCTTAATGAACCTGGCCATTTCGGTCTTCAGATTCAACTTAGGGTGCGGCCAGGAGGGACGCGCGCCCAAAAAAAGACGAAGGATCTTGCATTTGCCACCGATCTCAGGTTTGTCCACCGCCGAAGCGGTAGCCGGCCGGGCCCGATTCGGGGGGACAGCTGCTGCCAGGCCGCCCGAAACCGCAAGAAAGTTTCGCCTGTTCATGCGCGACTTCATAGAGATTCCTCCGGTTTCTCTAAAGCAGTACGTGTTGACCGAACCGTCTACAATCCAGTATAGACGAAAAAGCTCTCCGGATAAAAGCCCACCTCGCCGCCGTATGTGGCCTTGAAGAATTTACAAGATACGAAACCAAGCTTAACATCTGTAGCGTAATCCGGAACAAGGAGGTGAAATATGCGCAGAAGAACCCTCTTCCAATCCTTGGCGTTCGGTCCCTTCCTAAGGCCTTCACTCTCATGCGGCTCTGCCGGCGCTTCTCCACACGACGGCTCGGGTCTTGGGCCGGCGCGCATCGAAGAGAGCAGAAAAACTTCCATGGCTCATGCCGGCTGGGCCTACGACGCCTACCCCAAGCTCAATCGCCTTAAGGCAAAGGGACAAATGGAGGTGGCCTACCTAAAGGGGCCTGCCGTGATAACAGCCCTGCACACTACGCAGCACGCATTTATGGAAAGAGGCGATAAGGCGAAACGGGAAGCGGCCAGGGGATTGGTGCTTGTTATTTACTTCGATGACACCCCCCTGCCTTCGGTACAAGTACCGCTGAGCGACTTTTTTGCAGACGGCTGTTTTGCGAAAGCCTGTAATTTCCACTCCGCCTTCGTTGAAAAGGCGCCGGGTTCATACAACGCCTTTTTCCCAATGCCCTTTGCAAAGAGCGCAAGGATCCTCTTGCGCAATGATTTAGAGAAGGACTTCAGCAATTACTTTTTCGTGGAATATGAAACATTGCCCCGCTGGGACCCCGATCTCGGCTACTTTCATGCCACTTGGAGGAGATTCTCTTTCCAGTGTACACCTGATACAAGAGTTCCGGTGATTACCCTCGAAGGACCGGGTCATTTGCTGGGTAGAAGCTGGTCGATAACAACCGACGAGCCCCTGTTCAGAAACTTCCACTGGATCATGGAGGCAAACAACGAAGTGCGGTTGGACACAAGCGAGCCCCGCGGCTTCGGCCCCTATGAGCCCGGCAAGGGACCTGCTTACGATTATTTGGGCACTGAGGACTCTTTCGGTTTCTCCTGGGGATTCAGGGAAGTTTTCTGTTCGCCCCGCCGGGGAATGAATCACCTCAAGCAGGATAAACCGCCCTTTCAGCTCAGTATTTATCGTTTCCGGATCGGAGACCTTTTGAGGTTCAGAAAGTTTTTGGATTGGAGGCTCAACTGGAAGTGGGAGTTCAGGACGAATCCACCGATAAGAGAGCAGGTAAAAGAAAGAGCGAAGAGCGGCGGAACATGGGTGGATTACTCGGTTACCTACTACTGGTACAAGAGAACGCCGGGATTCCGCCACGAGCCTCTGCCCCCGGTCCAACAAAGATGTAAGGAGGTCCTGCACAGTAATCCGTGATCTCCTTGCAGCCGGACGGGGTAAACGCGGCACTGGGATTCGACAGGTGCGGATTCAAAATCTCCCGGGGATTCAGTCACCCCCTGAAACTGCACTTTACAACGGCTTTCTCTACCATGTTCTGGTCGATCCGCTTCTACGGAAAGTCAGACGGCTTATTGCGGAAAAGATCAAGCCGGGTGCATCGGTTATCGACATAGGCTGCGGCACGGGACAACTCCTTCTTGAACTCAGTTCGTTGTGCAGGAAGGTAGAGGGTGTTGAGATATCGGAGGAGATGGTGCAGTTCGCACGGAAGCGCCTTCGAAAAACGCCTAATGCGGCGATCTTTCCGGGGAACGCCGCTTTGCTGAAACGCTATTCCAAAAAGAGCTTTGACTTTGCGACGTGCTCTATGGTGTTCCATGAAATGGAGGAAGAAGAGAGGCTTCCCGCCCTCAACGAAATGGCAAGAGTCGCTGAAGTACTGATCCTCGTCGACTACGCGGCCCCCATTCTCCGCCTTCCGGCAAAGCTTGCAATCAATGCTGTCGAAAGGTTTGCGGGGAAAAGCAACTTCCGCAAATTCAGGTCCTTTCAGCTCTCGGGAGGTCTTCCCTCTTTAGTTTCGGCTGCCCGACTGACCTGCGTTGAAAGCCGTAACTTCTTTTTCGACAGTCTGCTTCTTCTTAAAGTGGAAAGCAATCCCCCGCCCTGAGAAGCGCTGACCGAATCCTTTTACTTCCGCAACTTCCTCGGCTTCAAAATGAATCTATCCAGCACTTTCTTTCCGTCGATCGTGACTGTCTCCCCTACACAGCAGTCGGCAAGGACATGGACCCTGGTAAAGGATTTTTCCCTTGTGGCAACAACACTGTCGGGCCGGGACTCTCCGTGATTGGGATTGGTGCAGGACCCTTGAGTAATATAAGTGCACCATGTTCCCGGCTTTCTTTTGAAACGCCGATACTCGTGCACGTGACCTGCAAAAAGCGCAGTTACCCGGAATCGCTCAAGCAAAGGCAGATAATCCTTTGTATAGTTCTCTGTTACAGGCCTATGGGTGAAAACGAATACCCACTTCTTGCGGTTTCTTCGAAGATCCTGCTCCAGCCATTTCATTATAACTTTTTCGCCCCTCGAGCCTTCCTTCGCCATAGAATTGAACGAGGCAAAGTGGCAATTTTTGTAGTTAAAGGACCAACATTTTTCCACAAGAATCGCATTAAACCGAGGGGCGAAACCGTAGTCCTCGGCCCGGACTTCTGGAAGGTCGAAAAACTCCAGGTAGTGCTTGCCCCCCCAGCCGGTTCGATCCTCGTGGTCCCCTATAGTCGGCCAATAGGACACAACCGCCCTGAATTTCCTGAAAAGCCCTCTCCCGCAGCGCTCAAACGAAATCCAATCTTCTTCTGAAGTTCCGTCCCCGGATACCACGTCCCCGCACTCAAAGGCCAGAACCGGAAGGGGCCGAGCGGCCAAGATCGTCTTCAGCATGGTTTCCATTGCCCTGTCCCGCTCCGGCCGTCCCGCGACCTTTGAGTCCCCCCATACAACAAACCAGAACTCCTCCGGGGGGAGTACGTCTTTTGCCGAGACCGACCTAAGGACCAAAGCGGGAGAATAGGGGATATTCGGCACCCCGCCCAGCATCCCGGCTCGACTCTGCGGAGCGGCCAGGGCAAGCGCCGTGCCAAGCATCGCAAGAGCCGTAAGGCCATCGAGAACCATTGAGGCGAAAACCTTGGCGCGCATACTCATAACCATACCATAATCCGCATTCCGGCTGAACCAAGCTCAAGAACCCGCCTTTCCGTTCCAGCCCACGCTCATATAAACCGTCTTCTCCTTGAGGCTCACCCCCCGGGCCCTGCAATGCAATTCCACGGAAAAAATTCTCAGGCTTGACTTAGCGGGCCGGAATCGATAGGCTCATTTTATGTGGTGAGTTTCCTCTTGGTGGCAGCGGGCGAGGCGCTCCGGTCCGACGTGTGTTGACGTACCGACTCTGCACTTCAGTCCCGCCTCCCTGAGAGCCTTTCTCTTAAGGTGCGGCCATGAAGCTCATGCACTTTTTCTCCGCAATTCTTTTTCTTTCCTGCCATTTTGCTGCGGGCGCCCAGGTGCGCTTTATACGAGGCGATGTAAACGCCGACGGCGCTGTGAACATCGGAGATCCGATCTTCACCCTGAACTACCTCTTTGCAGGCGGCCTGCAGCCTCAGTGCATGGCTGCGGCCGATACAAACCTCGATGGAGCGGTCAACGTCGGCGATCCCATTTACACCCTCCAGTACCTTTTCGCAGGCGGCCCTCCGCCGCCCGCGCCGTTTCCCTCCTGCGGGGTTCCCCCCGGCGCCGAAGCTCTTCCGTGTGCAGCGTTTCCCCCTTGCGAATTCAGTGACGACGAAAGCATGTTTTTTGATCCTCAAGGCGAGTTCTCGTACAAGTACGGCACAGAAGAAATCTCGCTTGAGGTTTCGCACACCCAGATAGCGGTCTGCAAAGTCAAAGGCGCAGAGGAGGAACTTAAAAGCGCTCTTGAGGCGGAGCCTATTGTACGTGTGCCAGTGGTTCTCAGGCCGCTTCGCCGCGGCATTGTGGCGGTGTCGCTTCGCTCGGGCGCAACCCGCGGGCAGATCCTTGAGCTTGTGAACAAGTTAAACGGTTTGAGCGCGGTTCGCTTTGCAAGCCCTGTATTCACCGCACCTTCCTCGCGCGCTATTTTGACCAACGAAATCATCGTCAAGTTCAAGGAAGGGACCTCAAGCGAAGAGATCCACGCCTTTGCCCGGGGCGCCGGGCTGCTCGTTTTGAAGGAAGAATACCCCCTACGGGGCTGCTGCATTCTGGGCTTCACTTCTGCAAGCGGGCCTGAGCCCTTGACTGTTTCAGCTCGCTTGTACTCGGAAGCCCAGGTGGAGTATGCAGAACCGAACTTCATGCTTCTGCTTGAGCCTCCGGACGAGCCGCCTCCCGGCGCCGCAGAGGGCCCTCAACCTGCAGGCGGCTTTGTGGGCGAGGGGAACGCTTGGGTGCTCTATCCCAACACGTTCATGGAGCTTGAGACTCTGAGCGGCTCGCAGTTTACGCTTCACCCCGGCTGGCAAACAATCGTAGAGGAGGATTTCGAAACCGCAACGCCTTTTGAGGGCTGGATCAACGAAGACATGGCCCCCGGCGGGGGCAGATACTTTTGGGGACGCGTAAGTGATGCAGAGTTTCCGGACCTCATGGGCGAGGGTTATGAACCTCAGGGCTACAAGGGTTGGGTGGCCATGCAGCATTCACCGGGCTGGCCGGACAGGTTCCCCGACATGGAGACAGAAAGCGAAGGGTACGCCCCTTACATGGACACGTGGCTTATTTGGGGACCTATGGATCTTTCAGGCTCCTTTTTGGCTCGGCTCCGATTGCAGGGCGTCTTTTATGCCCCCAGTACGGAGATCTTCAACCTCTACGCATCGGTTGACGGCGAGAACTGGTATGGCTTCCAAGAAACAGGTGTGGGCGAAGACGGCATGCTTTACTATTGGAGGCCTCGTTGGGATACGGATCCTCCGACCAGAGGCATATATTTCGATCTGACGCGGGTACCCGAGCTGGGAGATCTTACCGGTTACAACTCTGTGTACGTTGCGCTTCGGTTTCGAAGCGACGGCAGCGCCACGCCCCGACCCGAGCCTGACAGTTTCTCCTACTACGGGCTTTTTATTCACAACATTGTTATTGAAGAGTGCAGGGGTGCGGCAGCAACCGGAATCAGTTCCGATCCCTTCTCACCGAGGCAATGGGGGCTTAAGAACCAAGGCCAGACAGGCGGTACACCCGGAGTCGATATCAATGTTGAAGAAGCTTGGGCCGTGCTTGAAGAGCTGCCCGATGCTCCAAGTCTCCAGGACGAGCGAAACGAAGTAATTGTTGCGGTCTTGGATTCCGGAGTGGATCTGGAGCACGAGGATCTCAATCTCGTTGAGGGCTACGATGCGACTTACGATCCCCTTCTTGACCCTGATCACGAAGACAGCCGCGGCGGGCCTTTTCCCTGGGACGGACACGGCACGGCTTGCGCCGGGATCATCGGAGCCAAGCGCAATGGGATCGGCGTTGTCGGTGTGGCGCCCGGGGTTAAGATAATGCCGGTGCGGATCGCTTTCTCCGAGGAAGATTCCCCCGGGTGGATAGCTGTTGTGGCACAGTTTGCTGATGGAATCAGGTGGGCTCAGCGCAACGGCGCGCGGATCTTAAGCTGCAGTTGGGGCTCCACTTTTCCAAGCCCTGTAATCCATCAGGCAATCAACGAAGTGTGGCAACTGGGTTGTGTGGTGGTTTGCGCAAGCGGCAATGATGACTTCTACCAACCCGCTTTTCCCGCCAGGGAGCCTGAGACGATCTGCGTGGGTGCAATAAGCCCTTGCGGGGAAAGGAAAAATCCAAGCAGCTGCGACGGCGAGTGGTGGTGGGGAAGCAACCACACCGGACCCGATGTCTACGGAGAACTGGATTTAGTAGCGCCTGGTGTTTTCATTCCAACCACCGACATCTCAGGCGACGGCGGCTATGTGGTATCGAATGCTGTTACAGGCAAGAGCGGCAATTACTTTATGACCTTCAACGGTACTTCCTCCGCCTGCCCGCACGTTGCCGGTGCGGCGGCTCTGCTCCTTTGCGCCGCCCCCACCCTTTCGCCTGAGGCCGTTCGCAGCATCCTGCGGTCAACCGCCTCAGACCTTGATCCACCGGGTCGCGACGACGATACCGGCTATGGGCTCCTTAACGCCGGAGCCGCCCTCACCGAGGTGGTCTCTCAGTTCGCGGAGCTCATGTTCGCTGACTTCAGTGTGCCGGAGTATTTTTACACCGGCCGCAGAAATCAAGTCCGCTTCACCATACTTAACGCAGGGCAACAAGACGCAGGCCCGTTTCGTATTGAAATTCACCTCTCCCGACGATTTTGTTATCCTCCCGAGAAAATCGAGGCC
>CAZGYL010000192.1:0-8827 GCA_964529985.1 uncultured Planctomycetia bacterium
GACGGGGAAGGAGCACACGCTGCATCGTGATCGGTCTTTTCGTTGACTGGGGAGCCCACCGCGGCGACCCAAGGAGAGGCAAGAAGTGGAAGGAGCGAAAAGGACGCTTTTTGTAGATTTTGAGGGCATTGACGGAAGCGGGAAAACCAGTTTGTCCAACTGGATTGCCGACCGGCTGCGCGAGCAGGGTTATACCGTTCACCACGTGCGCGACAAAGGGGTTTTTCGAAGCGAAATCTCCAAGCAGATCCGTGCTTTAACCCGCGACCCGCACTATCTGCGTATGGGTGATATGACGGAGTTGCTTCTATACACCGCGCGGGACGCACAAATGGTCGAAGAATTCATTAAGCCCCGACTGGCCGACGGTGCGATAATCTTCAGCGACAGATATTTTTACTCCAGTGTGGCGCACTCGCATTTCGCCCGTGGTATGGACAGGCGGGAAGTGGAGCGGATAGTGCAAACCGCAGCGCAAGGCGTTTGGCCGGATGTGGTTATCTACTGCGATGTGGATTCGCTCACTTCGCGTACGCGCAAGCGCATCCAAAAGATTCATGACCACCGGTTCGGCGATTTCGGCCGGAAGGGATTGATGGGGATAGGTTTTCGGGAGCGCATGCGCGACGGGTTCCTCGCTATGGCCAAAGAGGATCCCGAGCGCTGGCATGTCATCGACAACGCAAGGAACACTTTCGAACAGTCGCTCAAGCAGATTTACGACATAATAGCAGAAGCTCTGGTCAAAAAGGGTTTTCCCGCGCCGAAGCCTCTGGATCTCCAAGTTGCGGTTCCGCCTTCACGTTCTTTCACCGCGTACGCAAGCGACAGGCGTGCTGAGGACCTTATAAGAGCTTTTTGGGATACGCTCCGGGGTTTTGCTCGGACGCAGCCCGGCCTTGCGGGATTCTATCTGGTGAAAATGGACATGCCCGAGGCCTACCAGATCAGGGATATGATCATCGAGGCGGAGCCTGAAGTGGTGGCCTACGGCCTCGGGGGGTTGCGGTCTCCGATTTCGTTCGAGTATCGCAGAAAATTAGTTGACAGGGCGCCTTTCTTCGTGGCACGATCCCTCATAGGAAGGCGAAAGGAGCCTGAGGCCATGGAGCTGCGCAAGCTCCTTGCAGGGAGGGAGCCGGCCCAGGTGGCGCTCAGCCTCCGCGGTATGGACACCGAAGAAGCCTGGGGGCTGAGGCGGCGCCTTCGGGATGAAGCTCCCCGCGAGGTGCTTGCAAGCCTGAGAGGTATCGATACGGAACGTGCTTGGAAGTGGCGGGAGGAGCGCTTCAAGAAAAAATTCTACGAGCCTCTGGCTGAAAGCCTTGCGGGGATCGATTCGGATCGGGCCTGGGAGATGCGGGAGATTATGGCGGAGCACGCTCTGCCGTGGGTTCTTATGAGCCTGCGGGGGCTCAAATCGGACCGCTCATGGGAGTGGCGGTTCAGGTACGTGGACAGGGCGCCCAAGATCATCGTCCGCACGATCGGAAGGCGCGTTGAGGAACGGGCGTGGGAGATACGCGAGCGGGTGAAAACCTACTGCAAGGAGGTGCTTGACTCGATAAGCGGCTTGGATACCGAGCCCGCATGGCGGTTGCGCTACGAGTTGCGCGACAGGTGGCCGAATACGGCGGTCTCTTCCCTCGGTGCGGGAAACCAGAGCGAACGTGCGTGGAGGTTCCGCTGGGAACAACTGGAGCGGCACGGCGAGAATCTGCTTCTTGTGAAGCATATTGTGAAAGCCGTTGCGCGGGCTGAAGAAGATGAAGACGAAGAGGATTAGCTTTTTTGCGGCGCTTGTTGCGGCGGGGGTGTGCCTTGCGGCCTCAGGCGCGGCAAAGGACGTACTGAGCGCGCCCGGAGCAGAGCCGGCAAGCCACGATTTGATCCTCGGCTTTCTGCCTAAGAAACTCGCCCTCGGCATTGTTGCCATGCCGCTTGCCGCGTTTCTCGTTTACATGGTCGCATACCACCCTTACCGCACGAAAAGCCTGGGTGTCAAAAAAGAGGAATGGGAGACACCGAAAGCGCTTATTTTGATCGCTGTAGCCGGCGTCATGGTGGGAGCGCTTGTCAGTGTTGAATCAAGCATGGCGTTTGCGCTTTTCGGTTTCGGAAGTTTTATCCGCTTCCGCACCCAGGTTAAGAATCCGAAAGAGACCGTCATAATCTTTCTTGCAGCGGGTATAGGTTGTCTCTGCGGGCTGGAGCAGTTCTGGCTTGCTCTTGCCGCCACCGGTTTTGTATTGCTGCTCATAACGATCATGGATAGAACCCGTGGGGGGACGGTTGAGAGAATAACACTTCTCCTGAAGGGACTTGACGGCCAGGCCCAAAATGCAGCGAAGCTTTACAAGGAAAAGCTTAAGGAGGCGAACGTAGAGGTCGTCTCCTCAAAGGTGAGTTTGAAAAAGGGGAACCTGACTCTTCTTTTGGATAAGCCCGTAAAAACCTCGACAGATCAAATCGAAGAGATGCTTTTCAGCGAGGAAGGTCTGCCGCGTCCCCGTTCCATCGAGTGGATCCGCGAGTAAGAGCGACAGCGGCTTGCCGGGGCGAATTGTGGGAACGGGAAGGTGGTTTCCGCATGGATCAGGGGACCTTCAGAAGTCGGATCAGGCTGTAAACGGCCGGCGCGGCCGCCTTCGCTTGGGACCCGCGCCGGGCGAATCCTCCTGCTGTTGCGGCGGTTTGAGTCTGAAAGATTCGCCCGTTATCCATTCAAGTCGTTCTTCCCACGATGGAATCGTTACGCCGTAGGGCACACCCGCCTCGTTTTCCTCCAGCATTTCAACCGCATCCTGAAGCGCGGAGTTGACGTTATGGAACTTTTCGGAAAGCACAGTACGGATAGGATCCAACGCTCTGCGCTCACCGAGTCGTGCAAGTGTAAGAGCCAGGTTCTCGTACGCAGTGGGGTGAAGTTCCCTGCGACTGAGTCTATCCAGGAGGAAATCCTTTACTTCCTGGAGCAGATAGGGGTGTTCCCAAGCTCCGGCACCCTGAAGGGCCCTGTAGCACGCGAGCTCAAACTCCAGAGACTGGGTTTCCTCCAGCGCCTCCATAACCGCGTCGAAGGCCGGCTCTCCTATGCGCTGAATCGCATCGACGGCGGCCTCGGCAAGCGTCTCATCCTCGCACGCCAGCGCTCTCAACAGGACCGGTACCGCACGGCGCGACTGAAGCTCTCCGAGAATGAGGGCGATCCACACCGAGCCCTCCGTGTCGTCGACCCCTTCGTCCACCGCTTGTTCCAAAAGCTCTATCAATGTATTCTCCACGCTGCTTCGGCGCGAGGCACGTTCCATGACGTACCCCACAGCGCGGCGCAGATCATCCCCCACAGCGGTAAAGAGAAGCAGAATCTCCTCGTCGTTGACACGCTCACGCAGCCACTTGAAGTCTTCCATGGCTCTATTCCTCCCGGGCCCGCTTCAGGCAACCAAGACTACGTGCCCGGTTTCGGGCCGTCAAGCAACAAGTCCGGTATCCCCTTCGCCGCGCACAGGCAGGGGAGGTTGCGTGCCCCGAGCCGGGCACCTACAATGCCTTTTAAGACCTGTTTGCCGAGTAGACCTTCCTGAGGAGCTTGATTCGGCCCTCGGAGCATGTGCTTCTGAGCTCCTGCGGTCGATACTCTTGATAAGCAGGCAGGTGCGCAGTAGAGGTTGGCTCCTGCATGCCGCAGGCGGTTGACACACGGGAGGAGGGACCATGAGAAAGCTCGCCACTGCAGTACTCTTTGCGGGGCTTTTCCCGGCGGTCGGTGTAATCGGAGCGGATCAGCCCGGAGCAGGGGGGCTGTTGGTTCGCGATCTCGAGCGTATACTCAAACAGCTTGATAAGCGTCTTGAGGTCCTTGAGAAACGTCTTGAGCTCCTTACCAAAGAAAACGAGAAGCTGCGGGCGGAAATAGAGAGTCTGAAGGGAAGGGCGGCTGAGCGGGTTTCGCGGAAAGTTCATACCGTGCGAAAGAAGAAGGTCCCGGCCGAGAAAGCCGTCGCCGCGCCCAAGGCGCGGTTGGGACTTTGCCTCAGCGAGATCAAAGAAGCGCGGGAGAGCCGAATTATCGTCGAAGAGGTTGAGCCGGGTTTTGCAGGGGAGGCTTGCGGGCTGAAGCCCGGGGATACGGTGCTTTCCATAAACGGCAAAGAAGTAAGAACCCTGCAGGATGTTGAGAAAGCCTTGGGGGACCTGCGGAACGGCTCCCGGGTCGAAGTTGTTTTTCGAACCAAAGAAGGACAGACTGTCAAGGCTGTGGTCCGTGCTTCCGGCAGGAGAGGTGAGGCGAAGTGCCTTTCGCACAGAGTGATCGGCGCTCCCGGAAGGAAAAAGCCGCACAAAGCGCAGGCTGAAAAAGAGAAAAAAACAGAGGCGGAAAGCAAGCGCGGGGTGCGCCTGGGAGTCGTCTGTACTGAAGGAGCGGGTGAAGGCCTGCTTATAGTCGCAGTTTTGCGCAACTCCCCTGCCGATCAAGCAGGCGTACAACCCGGAGAGTTTATCCTGAGCGCCGGGGGCAGGAAAGTGGCCCGCTTGGATGATCTGCGCAAGGCGGTCGAAGCCGCCGGTCAAGGAAAGCTCGCTCTTAGGCTACGGAGCGCAAAAGGGGATGAAAGAGAGATTACGGTTGTACTGGGAAAGGCACCGGGGCCAGAAAGGAAAAAAAACGCAGAACGCAAGGCGAAACCTCAAAAGCCGAAGGCGAAGGAACCTTCCGGAGAAAAGCCGAAAAAGAAGAAGCCTGCAGGCAAGCCCTACCTCGGTATAGAGGTGATTTATCAAGGAGAGTCGGTTCAGATAGAACGGGTTGTACCGGGTGGGCCGTGCGACGGAAAACTGAAGCCGGGGGATGTTATCGTTGCCGTCGGCACACTGGAGATTGAGAATCTTTCGGATCTGCGGCGGGCTGTGGGTACCCTGAAGCCGGGCCGGCCCGTCCGAATCACCGTTTTCAGAGAAGGCAAGGAAGTGAAGATAGAAGTGGTTCCCGCAGGCCGCTGAAGACCGGCTTCACCATGCCGGAGAGAGGGGATATGGTTGCCCGAGGAAAGATCCGGCGTCCGGCCGCCGGCATTTCGAGTTGTGTTTTTCTGCTGATCGCTTGCGCCGGCTGTCGAAGGGAGCGGCCCCAGCCTGAAGAGCTTTTTCTGAACGCGCCCTTGCACTTTGCGGTGGAAACTCGGGGTCAGGCCGCTCTCGTGGTCGAAGAGCTCAAAAAGTACGCAAAGTTCTTCGGCTGTCCCTTGGTTTCCCGGGAGCATGCAAAGTACGTTCTTACGGGGAAGATAGAGCTCGGTGAATCTTCAGGCCCGGAGTTTGCAGGCCCGCAAGCCGGATCCAATGAGAAATGCTTTCGGTTGCATGCGGATCTGAAGCTTGTAGACCGGCCTTCCGGAAAGTTGGTTGAGAGTTGGAAGCCCGATCCGCTTTATCTGACAAAACAAAGCGGGCCGAAGGCCGCCTCTCATGCAGCGCAGTCTGCAGCTCGAATGCTTGCTCGGGTCATCTTTTACTTCGGGCAGGAGCTCGGGCAGGAAGACGTGCGGAATTTGATTGCGGATTTGACTATTCAGCGCCTTGAACCCTATGTTTACAACGAGGTCGTCTCCAAGCTGGAACGGATCGGACTGCGGGCCGTGCCGTATCTTATTTGGGCGTTGATGTTCGATCACCGCCGGGTTGAGCTTCCCGGCGACCTGCCCGACCTGCGCCCCGAGGACGCCGCGCGCGTCAAAGTGCACCATGTTGCAAATTACGCGCTTGAACGCATTTTGAATCTCAGTGCGTATTTGGACGTGGATTCACCGCCCGAAGAGGTGGAAAGTTTTGCTAGGGCGTGGTGGCGCGTGTGGAGGAAGCGGTGCGCGGGATACCTAAGTGAAACGGAAGTACTTTCCTTACTGAAGAACCCGGGCGAAATTTGTATAGTGCGGCCGCCGGCTTCCGAACACAAAGAGGTTGAGTCCGGCGCAGGCAGGGTCGGGTCAGGCGAAGAAAAGGAGAGAAAGCCGGAGCAGCCGAAATGAGAGTTCTTTTTATCTGGCCTAGCTTGGATTGCCCTCCCGGGATAAACCACGGGTTGACTTCGCTTTCAGCTGTTCTCAAAGAAGCGGGCCACCAAACCGGTCTGATCCACATAAGCGATGCGCTGGGGTGGGTGCCCGAGGGTGAGGAACTGCTCGAACGCATTCGAGCCTTCAACCCCGATCTGTTGGCGTTCTCGGCCACAACCCAGCAGTTTCCATGGATTGTAAAGGAGGTCAAATACCTGAGGGGCAAGCTGGACCTGCCGATTGTTATCGGCGGGGTGCATTGCACCATGGAGCCTGAAGCGGTGGCCTCAACAGGCCTTTTTGACTACGTATGTGTGGGGGAGGGCGAAGAGGCCCTTAGGGAGCTTGTAGACCGCCTTGAGGCGGGACGATCCACTGAGGACTGCCCTAACATGCTCGTTTGCCGGGACGGCCGGGTGCGGCGAAACCGGTTGGGGCCTTTCCCGGATCTTTCGCGCCTGCCTCCTGAGGATTACGAGCTTTTCGACCTTCGCTCCATCCTGCCCAAGAAGGACGGCTGGCTCAGTGTGATCACTTCCAGAGGCTGTCCCTTTTCCTGCTCCTATTGTTTTAACGCGCACCTTGTAGCGCGCTACAGGCGGGACGGGGCAATGAGGAACATCCGGGAGTACCTCAGGCACGTTCCGGTGGAGAGAGTCGTCGGTTACATAACCCGCCTCGGGGAGAAATATCCCGAGATAAGCACTATCATCTTCGACGACGATCTTTTTACCCTGAATAAGAGCTACGTTTTTGATTTCTGCCGGGCCTACAGGGCCGCCGGCAGTCCCTACCCTTTTGTCATCAATGCGCATGTGAAGGTTTTTTCCAAAGAGATGGCCATGGCTTTGAAAGAGGCCGGCTGCCGGATAGTGAAGTTCGGGCTTGAAAGCGGAAGCGCACGGGTCCGGCGGGAGATTTTGAACCGCTTTATGAGCAACGAGGAGATGATCCAGGCTGTGGGACTTGCAAACAGCGCGGGTTTGCACAGCTCGGCTTTCATCATGATCGGGCTTCCGACCGAAACAAAGGAAGAAGTGCTTGACACGTTCAGGTTGTGCGCTCGGGCGAGAGTCGGCAGGTTCCGGTGGGCCATTTTCTATCCCTATCCTGGGACCGTGAGTTATGACATTTGCAAACGGGAGGGCCTGTTGGACGAGGAGCTCCTTGCAAGAAGCGGGAATTACTTTGAAGGCTCTTGTCTGAAGTTTCCACCTGAGCATGCGCTTTTCCTTGATAAGGCGGCCAAGATCGCCCCGTGGTATGTCAACGCTTTCAGCGATTTTCCTTGTTCCCGTCTGTACAGTGAACTGGTGGCCGAAATCGAAAGCCTCTCCGAAGATGCTTGGGTTGAGCGCAGGCGGGAAGTACGCAGGCAGGATCGAGAGATCTCCGAGGAGCTTTTGAAAAAAGGTGTGCCCCATTATTCGATCCGCTTTTCTCCGGTAATGGGTGTACATTCCGACTACGTTCTGTGGGAGCTTGAGCAGAAAACAGCGCGCACCGGAGATATTAAAGCCTGAGCTTGGAGGTTTAAGGGCGATCGCCGTTCTTGCGGGCCTGCACGACAAGAGCCGGGGGCACGTTGAGCCAAACCGGACGCAAGCGATAGCCCGCGAATGTCTCTGCGAGCATGGAACGAAAGCGCCGGGTCCGGGGGAAGGGCGCACTGAGGCAGTACTGGAAAGAAAGAAAAGTACCGCCCGGCTTCAGGATCGCACGGGCAGCCTGAATCACCCGTCTACTCACAGGAACCGGAATCGTTCCGAACGGAAGGCCTGAGATCACCACGTCAGCCGGTTCCAAGCCGAGACGGCGGAAGTGTTCGTCCGCTTTTTGCGCGCCATCGTGAATTATAAGAGCTTGCGGAAAGCGCTCCCTGAGGAGCTTAACGAAGACCTCATTCGTCTCAAAGCCCACGAACTTTCCTTCGGGTCCGATCTGCTCGAGAATCGGAGCGGTGCAGGAGCCGGTCCCGGGACCGAACTCTACAACGAAATCCCCGCGGCCGATCGGACCCAGGCGGATCAGCGCTTCGGCCAGGGCTCTTGAGCTGGGAAGCAGGCCGCCCGTTGCGAGAGGGTGGCGGAGGAATCCGCCGAAAAACGTTACCGAGTCCCGCAGGTACGTAACCAGTTTACCTCGCATAAACTGTACCTCCGCAGGCAGTAGAAAACTGCTTCTGAGCCGCCGTCTCGGGGCGTTAAACAGCGAACCTGACCTTCAGCTCACTTGGCAGACCGGATACAATCTGCGCCGACACTTTCTTCTTACGGGTTTCGCCCCGGAGGGTCGCCGCTCGGCTCCGGGACTGACGGAGCGCTATATGTAAAGCGCGCATTCTACCCTGCAGGCGCCGACCTGCCAAGGAGCTAAAAGGCCGGAAAGAGGGCTTTGCAAATGGACCGGGAAACGGGGCAAAGGCCGAAAGGCACAGGGCGGCCACAGCCGGACTCCCCTCCCCCTGAGCTGATCCTCGCTTCAGGGTCGCCCAGGAGGAAGGCTCTCCTTGCAGAGGCCGGAATCCCGTTCACCGCCTTTCCGGCCGCAATAGACGAGACGCCCCTGCCGGGCGAGGAGCCCGACGCTTACGTCTTCCGTGTGGCAAGGGCCAAGGCCGCGCACGTAGGCAGGCTTTTCCCGGGGCGCCTTATCCTGGCCGCTGATACCGCCGTTGACCTTGACGGCCGGATTCTGGGGAAACCTCACGGGCCCGAAGGGGTAAGGACCATGCTGGAGTGCCTCAGCGGCAGGAGCCACCGTATCGTGAC
>CAZGYL010000193.1:0-8809 GCA_964529985.1 uncultured Planctomycetia bacterium
TTCGGAAGCAGAATCCGCCACCCGTAATCGCACAGAAGACTCCCTTTATCACCCATGAAAAGCACGCCTTTGAAAAGCTTATCAGGATTGAAAACCCCCAGAGGGAACTTCGGCTTCTTGCCGCCGTCGTACCAGTGGACCTTGACCGCGGGCCGCCAGTCGTTGGCCGGGTGCTCCCAAGTTGCGGTCAGCCAGGTGGGGCATGTGTCCGGGTGGACCGGGCTTCCGGTCGCCTCGCAGGAGGTGGGGAATCGAAGATCAAGCGCCCAGTAGGCCATATCGATCATGTGGCTGCCCATATCTCCGATTTGTCCGCTGCCGAAGTCCCAGAAGCGGTTCCACCGCAGGCACCCGGGAATGTAGCCCGGGTTATACGGGTGGAAGCGCGTGGGGCCGATCCACAGATCCCAATGAAGGTACGAGGGAACGGGCTCCACTCCCGGCAGGTAAGAGCCGTTCTTCGGCTTTCTGCTGCACCAGACGTGGGCCTCTTTCACGGTCCCTATGGCACCTCGACGTATCAGCTCGACCATGCGCCTGAAGTTGTCGGTGGCGTGCATCTGGGTGCCCATCTGAGTTGCGATTTTATCTTTGTACTTCAGATAGATTTGGCGGACCATGCGCGCTTCGGCGACCGAGTTTGCAAGCGGTTTCTCGCAATACACATGCATTCCTCGGTTCATAGCCCACACGCTCACAAAGGCATGCGTGTGATCGGTGGTGGAGCAAACGACGGCCTCAACGTCATCCTGATCGAGGCAGCGGCGCCAATCTACATATTTCTTGGCGTTCGGGAACCGGTGCCCGGCTTCGCCGAGTTTGCGTTCGTCGACATCGCAAAGAGCTACGATGTTCTCACTTGATACCGCTCTCATGTTGGCCCGTCCTCTTCCCGACACGCCGATAAGTGCAATATTGAGCCTGTCGTTGGGAGAGCGGCGGCGTGCAAGTACGCCGGGCTTGATGAAAACCAAACCGGCGCCGGCGATAGAAGCCTTCTTCAACAGGTCACGGCGGTTCATTTTCCTTGAGCTCATGCGCTACCTCCATTATGAGTCGGATCGATCGTTGCACTGCGTAACGGGCCCGAAACTCCAGCTTAGCACAACGGGCGTTCGGGCGAAAGGCGCCCCGCCGGGCGGTTGACTGCGGTATGAGGCGGCGGGAGGATGGGATGCGACCGGTGTGAAGCGGTGGTTTCTGAAACTGTGCGGTGAAGCTCTTTTTATGGCGGGACAGGTAAGCGCAGGACTTCTCATGTATCGGGTCAGGGGAGGGCGGATCGAGGTGTTCCTCGCGCACCCGGGCGGTCCTTTCTTCGCTAAGAAAGACAAAGGAGCTTGGTCCATTCCCAAAGGCCTTGTTGAGAGCGGAGAGGATGCACTCGAGACAGCGAAACGTGAATTCGAGGAAGAAACCGGGATTCTCCCGAGCGGACCTTTTCTACCTTTGGGGTCCGTTAAGCTCAAATCCGGCAAGGTCGTTCATGCTTGGGCGTTCAGGCACCAAGAAGATCCTCCTGAAAAGATACGAAGCAACACCTTTAAGCTCCAGTGGCCTCCTCGTTCGGGAAAGATAAGGGAATTCCCCGAGATCGACCGTGCGGCTTTCTTTCCGCTCAGCGAAGCGCGCGAGAAGATAAATCCCGGGCAGGTGCCTTTCCTTGACAGACTCAAGGAGGCTTTAAGCCGCACGAAGCGGAGTAAGTGATCGGCTCAGCGCCCGCGTCCCACCCGAGGCCTGTCTTTTTGCGCGATCCGGTCAAGCAGAGCTTCGAGGCTTTTGAGAAGATCAGGCCGCTCGGCGGAAAGTTCGTTTTTTTCGTACGGGTCTTCTGTGACGTTGTAAAGCTCGAGACGCTTTCGCTTGCGGAAGCGGATCAGCTTCCAGTCGCCGCGGAATACAGCTTGCGCCGAAGGGGTTTTCCAGTACATGACGCGAGGGCCGAGCGTCTTGCGCTCCCCTGTAAGAAGAGGCCAAACGTTCACGCCGTCCCAGGGTAAAGGCTTGGGCGGCTTGCAACCGGTTACACTGCAGATCGTCGGAAACCAATCCACCGCATGGATGGGCTCGTTGAGGATCCCTGGCTTAAGCACGCCCGGCCAATGGGCGAAAGCCGGCACGCGGATTCCTCCTTCGTAAAGCTCGCCTTTCCACCCTCGAAGCGGCCGATTGTCACCGAGACGCACGTGCGGCCTATCGGCATAAGCCCCTCCGTATTGCGTGGTGCTGTGCCAACTTCGCTGCCCTCCGTTGTCGCTTGTAAAGACGATCAGGGTTGAGTTTCTTTTTCCCGTCTCTTCAAGCGCTTTCAGAATGCGGCCTATGCCTGAGTCCATATGCGTTACGCTTGCTGCGTACCATCGCCGTGAGGGTTCCTTGAAAACCTTTTTATACGGGGCCGTCCATTGTTCCGGTTCGTTCAGAGGATAGTGCGGGACGCTGTAGGCCACATAAAGGAAAAAAGGCCTGTCCTTGGTTTCCCGAATCACTCTCACAGCTTCGTTGGTTATCAGGTCGGTCGCATGGCCGGTTTCGTCAACGAGAACATCGTTTCTGTGCCAGCAGCGCTCTCCATTTTTATAGAGATGAGTGTAGGGATCGATCTGCCCGTGGAAGTAGCCGTAGGAGGAAATAAAGCCGTACCGGCGCGGCACGCAAGAAGGGGGCGATCCCATGTGCCATTTTCCGCTTATAGCGGTGTAGTAACCGCAGTCCTTAAGGACCTGTGCAAGGGTTACGGTATGGCGGTCAAAAATTTGCCCGTAGGCCGGTGAAACGACGCCGTAGCGGCTGGGGTAACGGCCGGTTATGAGGGCCACCCGGGTGGGGGTGCAGGTGGGCATAACGTAATGCCGTTCAAGTCGAATGCCTTGGCGTGCGAGGCGATCCAATGTCGGTGTGCGGATCTTGGAGCCATGGTAGCCGATATCAGCCCACCCAAGGTCGTCGGCGATTATGATAAGTACATTAGGTTTAGGCCGGCTGGCGGCCCGCGTGTAACTCAAGCCCGCGATCAATAGGAAGGCCGAAAGCAGGAAAAAGCTTTTTCTTGAAATCATAAAGAAACTCTCCTTTCAGGTCGAATTCACAATCTGAGCTTTAACTGCGTTCGTCTTGCGGCCTCTCGTCGGGTCGGCCGTAATGTACTGTAGTACTTTCATGCTACATACGCTGCGGGAAGAGGGAAAGGCCGGCGCCCTCCCGTTGCCCGGTCCCCAGTGACCCCCTACTATCGATGAGAGGGCCTCTTGGGACGGAGGTGCGGCACTACGGCTTGCAACAAGTGCAGCCCGGATACAGAAAGCAACATTGTTTTTTCGGCGAGGCAGTGGAATGGTGCTTTTAAGCGGGCTTCTGGTTCTTCCGCTTCTGGGCAGCCCGAATTTTCATAAGTTCGATCTGATTATAAGTGAGATCCACTACCACCCCCTTCCGGGTCGAGAAGGTCGTACGTTCATTGAAATTTACAACCGGGGCTCGGGGGTGGTCGATCTGGGCTCCTGGCGCCTTACAGGTGACGGCGCTGAGCCTGAGGAGCTTTTTCGGTTCCCAAGCGGCACAAGACTCCCGCCGCGTGCCTATGCCTTAGTTGCACTTGACCCTTCGCTTTTCAGGGCGGCCGATTGCGGTTCGTGTCTTGTACTCGGACCGCTTGAGCGCCCCCTTAACTACGACGGTGAGAAGATAGCACTCCTGAGCTCCGACGGCTTTACCGTCGAGCAGGTGCGATACGCCGACGGCGACCTTGCGGCGGTTGATCCGGAAAGTGGGCTGGGTAGCCCTGAGTGGGCACCAGGCGGCGGCCTTTGGCCCTCTCTTGCAGACGGCCGCGGAGCTTCCCTTGAAAGGCGCGATCCGTTCGCTGATCCGCGGGACCCGCATTCTTGGCAGGCAAGCGCTCAGGTGGGCGGAACTCCCGGCGTCGGGCCTCAAGCTTTGCCCGTTGAGCGTTCGAGAGTACGGATCAACGAATTGAACCGATCAGAGGGGAAGGCTTGGATTGAGCTTTGGTCGGATTCCACAGGCAGCCCGCCTCCGGGTCCTTACCGCATTGCTTCGGGAGAGGATCTTTCAGCTTATGTCTTAACAGCACTGGGCGGGCAAGAGCACTACAAGCAGGTGTCACTGCCCGCAGTTCTTGTTTCTTCAGAACTTTTTCTACTGCTTTCAGCTGACGGCACTGAGCTTCTTGATGCCTTTGAGGTTCCCTCCCCGGGTGTAAGCAAGTGCGGGCGATACCCTGATGGCAAAAGCGATATATACGTGGTTTCCCACTCCACGCCTGCAGACCCGAACTCAGCACCCCTTCTTCCCGAGCTTCTCGTAACAGAAATCATGGCCTGTACGGTGCCCCAGGGAGGATACAGCTGGGAGGAGCTCCAATATGTGGGGCTAAGCAATCGCGGGTCTGAGCCTGTTTCACTTGCCGGCTGGCGTCTTTCAGGAAGTGTGGGGTTTGATTTTGGAGCACCTGTAGTAATCGCTCCGGGAGAAGAAGTCGTTGTAGCTCGCAATCCCGAGGCCTGTACCTCCGTATGGGGCGTCGCGGCGCTCGGACCGTTCCGAGGAGTGCTCAGCGTTGAGGCCGGCACGGTTATGCTTTTTGACCCAAAGGGGAATCTTGTTGACAGAGTCTCCTATGGGCCGTGCGACCGCACCGCGCAAGCCCCCCGAGCTTTAAACCTGCGATCGTTGCGACCTGAGGTCGACAACTCGTATCCAGAGGCTTGGACCGAATCAGCCCCCACTGGGGGTCTTGCCCCGTCTGCCCAACCTATTGCTCCGGTTGTAGCCGGAGTGCGTCATGCGCCCGCAGTGCTTCGACCAGGAGAAGAGGTACTTATCACCGCTCGGGTAATGAGCAGCGACCCCGGGCTGCAAGTTGAGGTGCGCTACGGGCGCGACGGAGGATCTCTCCAGAGTGCCGCGCTTCGCGATGACGGAACGAACGGAGACCTTCGGGCGGGCGACGGGATCTTCACGGCTGCGATCGGTCCTTTCGCCGTCCGTGGTATCTATCTGTTTCATATTATCGCTTCCGATTCCAACGGTACGACCGACGCGCCGGGAGCAGGCCGCGATTTTATATTCCCTGTGGAATCCTCCGCGCCGCCCCGCAACGGATACCCCGCGTTCCGGATTCTTATGACCGCGCAGAACCGTGACCGCCTGAAGACTCGATCCATTTGGAGCGAGGAGTTCTTTGATGCGACGGTGATCGATGAGAATGGAAAGATCCATTACAACGCGGGTGTGCGCTATGGAGGACGCAGCTTGCGGGTGCGGCAGTCGGGAAGTTTGGAAGTACGCTTCTTCGAACCGGGTGGATACAACGGTTTGCACGGCTTGTTTGTGGGTGTGCTGAATCCTGCAGCACAGTTTCTTGCGTTCGATTTCTTCGGGCGTTCGGGCCTTCCGGCTCCGCGGGCAAAACTTGCAAATCTGTTTTTCGCTGATTCCTGGAACGAAGGGGTTGTTCTTGTAGAGCCTGTTGACCTTCACCTTGCATACCGGATCTGCGGGCAAGGGCCCCGGGGGCTTTCTCTCTTGCACGGTGTGCGCTCGGGGAACCTCGAAGCTGATTTTTCGTACCGCGGTGAGAATCCGGACTCATACGTTTCCTTGTATTCGGCTGAAAACCCGCGTGCGGGCGTGCCGCTGAGGCTGATTGAGCTTACCAGGGTCCTGGATCCGACGCAGACATCCGATGAGGACTTTTCGGCTCGGATCGGGGATCTTATCGATATTGATCAATGGCTTCTTTTCTTTGCGGTTCAAGCCTGTTTGGGAAACGAGGCCGAAGGAATTACAGCCGACTCCGGCCACCAGTACAGTCTGCTCTTTCGCCCGGACGGCCGTGCGATTCTGCTTCCCGGCGAACTGGATGAGACCTTTAAGGGGTACTCCCAGCGCCTCTTCAGGCCTACTTTGACTGCGATCCGCCGCTTGCTTACTTATCCCCCGTTTGCTCGAAGGTTTTATTCGTTCATGGAAAAGCTTGTTGATGGGCCTTTCTGGCGTACCGCTATGGGCAGAAGCATACGCAGGCTTGAAGGCGCGTACAGCTTCGGAGAACGCGATGCTTTTGAGACTTACATGGCCCGCCGTTTGGGCTTCCTGAGTGAAAACTTACCGCGGAGGCTTACCGTCGCTGTGGCCGGTGTTTCGGCCCCCACTTACCTTGGAGCCGGCACGCGCTGGCGTTACTTCAAAGGAACGTCTGACCCTTCGGGCGGAGACCTGAGGTGGACGCAGCTTGGGTTTGACGACAGCAGCTGGAGCGAAGCTTTCTTGCCCTTGGGGTACGGCCCGCACGGCCAGCGGACGACTCTGAGTGACATGAAGGACCGCTACACGACGGTTTTCCTGCGCGCGCGGTTTACCCTGAGCGCCGAAGAGGTTTCGGGACCGCTGCATCTTCGTATCCGATACGACGACGGGGTGGTGGCTTATCTTAACGGGACGGAGATTATAAGGCGGGTGGCTCCGGCGGGGATTCCGCGCTACACGTGGAGGGCGCCCGATCATGCTTCGAATCCTCAGACAGTTGAGCTCGACGAATCAGTGCTTCGTCCGCTTGTCCGTCCGGGTGAGAACGTACTTGCAGCAGTGGGTTTAAACTGGAATCCTGCAAGCCGTGATTTTTTTATAGATATCGAGCTTTCAGCGGGCTCCGGTGGAACCGAGGGGGGCGGTGCGATCGAAAAAGCCTTTGTAAGCGGCTCTGAGCTCGAGCTTAAAGGCACGGCACCTGCTTCTGAGACGGTTGCGGTTTTGGTCAACGGATTGCCCGCCGGGTTTGATCCTGTGGGAGCGAAATGGCAAGCTGTTGTGAAGCTCGCACCCGGTGAGAACCAAGTTCAGGTTGAAGCGTTCGGAGCTACAGGGGCTGTTGTCGCTGAAAGCTCTTTTCCGGTAAGCCTGGTTTCCGGGTTTACGGTTCTCAGCGGTTCACTTTCTAGCTCGCAGACCCTCCGGGCTGAGGGCGGGCCGTACCTGCTCAGGGGAACTCTTACCGTTCCGCAGGGACGAACTCTGCGTATTGATCCCGGGGTTGTACTGGTTGCTGAACCCGACTCTTCGATTGTTGTTGAAGGCCGGATTGCCGCGTTGGGGAGCGAGGAGCGCCCCATATATTTCTTTTCTGCAAGGCTTTCCGATTCATGGCGGGGTGTGGGGATAAACAACACCGGGACCGGTTCGTCCGACCCTGTGCATATTTTCCGGCACTGCAGGTTTATCGGCGGGCGTGCCCGCTCTGACTTCTCCGGGTTTATTTCGCCGGAGGAATCGCGCCTTGTGCTTGAGGGATGTTATTTCGAGTGGATTCGTTCCAATGTTCTGGACGGCCGCGATTCTGAAGTCACGGTTTCAGGTTGCAGGTTTTATGACGTGTATGAGGCCGTGCATTTCGCGGCGTCGGATGTGACAGTTGAAGACACGGTTTTCGGGTTTATCGTCGGAGACAAGGACGCTGTTGATTTCGACGGCGACGGGCCGAAGCCGTGCAGGATCGAGCGCTGCACCATAGCGAGTTCAATGGACGACGGGTTGGATCTTGCAAGTACTACTTGTTTTGTTTTGGGAAATCGTTTTTTCTACTGTGGGGACAAGGCGCTTTCCTTTGAGGGGGACGGCCGTCACGGTCACAGCGTCATAAAAGACAATGTCATTGCAGACAGCGGCACGGCGGTGGCTCTCAAAAGCGGAAGCGTTGTCGAGGAAGGGCTGCATAACACCATAGTGGGAAACGAGGCGGGGATCCGGATATACGCGAAGCAAACGAGCTCGCCCGGATCGAGAGGGGCGTTCGCTTACAGCATCATTTGGCACAATGTTGTGGATATTGAGGTAGACTCAAAGTCGACAGGAACTTTTGAGTATTGCGATATCGGCGGCCCTGAGCTGCCGCCAGGCCCTGGAAATATCCAAGCCGACCCCCTGTTTGTCGATGAAGGCAGGCGGCTTTTTGCTCTTGCGCAGGGCAGTCCTTGCATCTTGGGGGAGGGCCTTTACATGGGAGCCGTGCCGCCGGGAGGAGGGATCTTCGTTCGGGGCGATGCAAACCGGGACTGGCAACTTGACATTTCAGATCCGGTTTTTATTCTTTTGTATCTTTTCGGCGACGCTGCAGAGCCTCCCTGCGCCGATGCCTGCGATGTCGACGATGACGGGGCGGTGCAAATCAACGATGCGGTTTATCTCTTAGACTTCTTGTACGCAGGGGGGCCTCCTCCACCCGCCCCGTTTCCGCTTGAGGGAACCGATCCCACCACCGACACCCTTACATGTAACCCCACCGGTCCCGCCAGATAACTGTGTCTCTCAAAGACGTCCCTTTTTGATCCGGATAGGTGTACCTGGGACGAAAGAATGGAAAAGTCGGGCTAACAGCTCACCGCAGGTAAAGGTATAGATCAACATTACCCTGTGGTACGGGTACGACGGCATGCATAGGGTCACTCGTGCTGCGGCGGTTGGGTACATTGCTGGGGGGAGTAAGACCGAGAAGCTTACGGAATACGAGTATGGGTTTGGGCCTAAACAAGATGTGGATACCTCCCTGGTTGACGCCATAAGATACGGGTACGAGAGCGAGGGCAGGCTTGTTTCGATTGAGAGTCTGAAGGGTCCTGAGGGAGGCGAGACGGTTGTAAGCACTGTGGTCCGGAGGTACAATGCCGGCGGTAATCTGATCTCAAGCACGCAGAGCTGGGGACTCACAAGGCAGGTGGACGTTGTGTACGAGAGTGTAAGCTGCCAATTTCGAACGGAGCAGTATCAAACGACGCGCCTTGCGGGGCTT
>CAZGYL010000194.1:0-8780 GCA_964529985.1 uncultured Planctomycetia bacterium
ATTTCCTGTACTGTTATGACGTGAAAGAGCGCTGAAAAATCAGCTGCGCGCTCCTGAGAAAAAACTTATGGGGGCTCCCGCACGGGAGCCCCCAAGCTTCCTACGGACAATGCGTGTAGGTGCAGGGCGGCAGATCGTCAGGGGTCGGATCCGTACCGCAGTCGGGGAACGGCGCCGGAAGCGGCCCTTCGCCGCCGAAAAGATGCCCCAGAAGTTTGATGGCGTCAGCAATGTTGACCGCACCGTCATCGTTCGTATCCGACGCATCCTCACAAGCCGGAGGCTCTTCTCCGCCGAAGAGATAACCCAGAATGGATACCGCATCAGCGATGTTCCTCTGGCCATCGTCGTTGGCATCGCCGCGGACGAAAAGCTCCTGCACTCCGCCGCTCTGCGGCTGGTGCACCCCTGCGGCGATCCTCAGAAAGTCCAGCTGGTATGCGACCACTTCGGGAGTGGACATGGTTCCCATTACTATGACGTTGCCCCAGCCGGATTCATCCTCAGCATCGCCCGGATCCAGTACAACGTCTTTTTCCATGTAAAGACCGGGCGATCCGTTAAGGTAGACCGAAACGTGGTGAACCAGCGGCCCTCGATCAGGGTTGTCCACGCGCTCAACGGTGATCCACACGTTAACAAACCGCGTCCCTTCCTCGGGGGTGCTGCCCAGGTAGGCGCGGATCACGTCCTGCTCACTGCCCATCCCCACGTCCAGCCAGTAATTGCCGCCCGTATCGGCGTACAGGTAAATGGGAAGCTTTCTTACAGGATCTTCGGCGGTCGGAAACTCAGGCAACCAGTAAAGGGTGATCAACCCTTTGGCGTTAGACTGAGGCCCCATGCCGTCCGGAGCTGTAAGCCCGGCGCCTTCAAAGTCTTTGACCGCATCGGCGGGCGTCAGGCGCAACCTCACATTCAGGGTTACTCCCGTATCGAGAAGAGATTCCGGTGCGATCTCGTCCTCGCACAAATCATTGAGGTTCCGCCCGAGATAAATCTTGCGGTTGGACCCTGACTTCGGAACCGCGGGATCAACGGCATCCGCCCACTGCATGGGCACCCCTTCCCAGGTGTAGTTGCCCGAACTGGGATCGCCCGTATCCTCAAACGAGAGAACCCCGGCATCTCCCGCTCCGCCCGGAGCTCCTCCCGGTACGACATCAAGGCCGACGCCGCCTGGAGCGGCTCCGTCAAGTACTCCGTCAGGTTGAATGTCGGTTGTGGTGTCAACTTCACCTGGAGCGCTTCCATCCCACTTGTCGGAACCGTCGTGACGCCGCCACGTCCCGTCCAAGCAACCCACAAGGGCCGGGTCGGGCTCGTACTGGAGCATCTCCTCTGGTGGCGAATCCGGCTCAGGATCGTAAACGTATCCCCAGCCGTCCGGCGGTGGAGCGAAATCCGCCGTCTCTTCAGGTACGGAGGGAAGCACAGTGACCGAACAGGTCGCTGGATCGCAGGTCCCCTCAGACGGCCGGACTGCGTAAGTGTAATCGCCCGGTTCGGTCACTGTCTCACTCCACGTCTCAAGCGTCCCGTCGATTGTGGCTACGGTAGCCCCGTCACGTTCGATCACAATCCCGGAATACGCAGCGCCGTTTTTCCACTTCAGGGTAACGTTGTCACCCAAGGCCGAGCAGGTCAGACCGCTCACGCACATGTTTACACTGCACTGTAAAGGGCTGCACTCCTTACCCTCCACCACAGGGGTTACCGTGTACTGATATTCTGCCGGCGGGACGTTCGAATCGGTGAAGCTGGTATTCGATCCGGCAAGGGATCCCTCAAGCACCGTCCCCTCGCGCTCTATCTTAAAACTGCTTACTGTTACGCCTCTGTTGTCCCAGGCAAGCTTCACATCTTTACCATCTACGGTGCACGTAAGGGCGCCCGGACAATCCTGTGCCTCAGGCACCGGCAGATTGTAGCCGCTTGCAATACAGAAGTAATCGAGCTGCCAAGCGCAATCCCACCCGGTCGACCCCGCTGCGATATTAATGTACGAAGTCGTGGGATTGCCGCCTCCCTCAAAACTCGATGTATTGAGGAAGTAAGAGCCCTCTTCGAATCCCGGTTCGGGATCTTCACTTCCATTCAAGAATAAAGCGACGATTGTTTCACCGGTGTCGGGCAAGTATTGCGCAGTCAGCCAGACCGTAATCCATTCGGTGCCGTCTCCTCCGATGTCAACGGTGTTGTTGTTGTCAAGTACAAGAAGATTTTGGTTGTCATCAATAGCCATGGTTACTGCACCGACGTTGAGCTCCGTGTACCCGAGCATTCCCTTTACCTGGTCATGGAGGGTCATTCCGTTCCCCGGTTGACCAGCGGGAATCTGCACATCCTTCGGCTCCGGGTTAAGCCGGAACCGGGCGCATAGCGTGATACCCTCTTCCAGGGTCAACTCCGCCGAAGTATCACGGACGAGATAGAACTTTCTGTTGCTCGGATCGCTAAAACCTTGCCCTCTGGGGTCACCAGTATCTTCAATGCTCAGTACCGACGCGTCTGACCCGTATTCCCCCTCGCCCGGGAGCGTCAGGACCTCAATCCCTCCCGGTGCACCTTCGCCCGGTTTGGAGCAGTCCCATTGATCAGAGCTTGCTCCCCGCATCCATTCTCCGTCCAGGCACCCGGGCTGCCAGAAACCGGGCATGCAGGCGTCTTCACCCGGATCGGCCTCGTAAACGTAAAGCCAACCGCCGGGCGGATCCTGCCAGCCACCGCGCGCAAAAGCCGCCAGAGGAAAGGCAAGTGCAAGCAGAAAGGTCAAAGTGTGCTTCATATGTCACCTCCATGAAATGCGGGAAAATCTACACCCTACCTTCACCTCCTTTACCGCCGAACAGCCTCCTCTCCACGTGCCTTCTTTCCATGTTAACGATTATGAAAAAGCTATTCAAGTTAGGGCTCTCGGAGCATCTTTCACCTGGAGCCTGACTTCTCGGACGGCACCAGACATGCCTGGAGACCCGCTCCTTGACAAGTGTAATAAATGCGGCCGTTGGAGGCGAAAGCTCCTATGCACTCGCTGGGATCAAGCCTCGGGCCCGTCCATATCAGGCGCGGCGACCGTGGATCTCTCATATCCCATATATCCAAATTCGACCCGAACAGGTAATTGTCGGCTGCTGTAAAGGCCGTGCATTTGTAGCGCTCCAAAAGCGAACCGTTAATGATCTTCCCGGTCTGTTTGTCAAGAACGTATCCATGCTCGTATTGCGAATGTGTAAACAGGAATTTCGGAGTTATCGTAACCACTTTTATCGAACGCGAAACCGGATCCGACCGCCACACCAGTGATCCGTCCGCGGCGTTTATGCACCAAACCAGACTGGCACCCTTCTCGATCCTGTTATACCCGCCCAGATAAAGTCTGCCCGCTTCGCCTGAAAGTGCGCAGCCGCCGTGAATGAAGTACTTGGTGGTAAGCCAGCGGACGCTCCCCGTGCGCGGATCCAAAGCCGCGGTCAGTCCTCTGGGTCCTGGAATTCCCCTTCGAGCTCGGGGCGAGTGCCCGAAATAGCACGAATAATAAAGTGTGCCGTTCAACAAACACAGACTGGCATCATCTCCCCCGGACCCATACTTATAAAAATCACGTTCCCAGACGATGGCTCCGGTCTTAAGATCGTACGCTCGAAGCAACGGGTGGTGACTCTGCGGGAAACGAGGGTTGTCCTGGTGCTCAAATAACCAGGGAATCTTCTCATCAGGATCCTCAGGGGCGAAAGGTCCGTACCGCCCAGTGCTGAAAGCATAAAAGGCCAGATCGCCGTATACGACAGGAGGCACTTGCCGGTTCCAGCTCGGCGAGCCTGCAAAAGGGGCCTCCCAAGTAAGCCGGCCGGTCTCCGCGCTCAGGCAACGCAACCGGCAGCGCTTGAAGCCGGCCTGCGGCACCAGCACTTTGCCTTGCCGGTAGAGCGGCGAAGTGTAAGAAATATGCACTCCCGGAAAGTAAACGCGCCACAGTAACCGCCCGGTTGTCTGCTCTACTGCGAAAATCTGCCCTTCGGCCGTATGGGTGTACATCCGGCCGCCTCCGAATGTGGAAACGTGCTTTGCGGAACCTGCAAAGCGGCGGATCCAGCGTAATCTGAAAGGCGGACGTAACCCCTGTTCGAACCAATTCGTATTGGCGAAATTGCAGAAACTTGTGAACCTGTCGAAACGCGGATCAGCACCGGGTCCCTTGAGCGGAGTACGGATCCTCCACACTTCGAGATCTTTCTTTGGAAGCGGCGCCTTGCCTCCCGGGCCCAAGACATAGAGGTAGCCGTCTTCACAGCCTGCGTAAATCCGGCCTCCGCAAACTGCAGGAGGTGCTGTTACGGCTCTGCCGAAAGGGGTTCGAAACGTCCAGTTCCTCTTCGGGTCGCTCAGAGAGATCACTTGTACGGTGCCGTCAAGCCCGCACGATATAACAGCGTTGCGCACCACGATCGGAGGGGTGATGGAAGGAGAACCTGGAAGCACCTGCGGTTCCTTCGCGCCCGGGGTATGACGGCAAAGGCCGAAGCCCTCCTCGGGTCTGGTTCGGTAGATCTCCTTTCCCCTTATGCTTACCGATGAAAAGCCGAGAGAAGCCGTTCCGGTGGGCGTTGTAACCGTGCCGGGCACTTCGCTTCGAACAACCTTCCCGCCCCGCAGTCGCAAGATCGAAACTCCCCCGCGATTGTCCAAGATATGCCACTGGCGGTAGACGGCCCCGTCGGGCCCCGCGCTTAGAGCCATTGTGGCGAGGCGCGAATTCCATACCGCTTCCACCACGGGCTTGGAGCCCGCGTCTTTAAGCCATATGATCCTGCCGCCGGCAGGAAGTATCACTGTGTTTCCGGAAACAGCGATGTTTCTGGAGCAGCAAAATTGCTCGCCGTTACCGACCCGCCGTCCGAGGTGCTTGAGCCACGAAGCTCCATCCCACCGGTTGCCGGAAAAGCCGAACAATTCCTTGACGGCATCCCATGTCCATAGAATGGTTCCGTCCGGCTTCAAGGCGTAGAGGCGGGAACCCAGCGTTGCAAAGTAGACACGGCCGCCCGCAGCAACCGGCGCCGAGAATATGGGTTCACCGCAATTTATCTCCCGAACAAGGGCGCCGTCCGAGGTTCTCAAGACGTAATAACGGCCGCCGGTGGTCCCGAAGTGCAGGTATTTTCCTCCGGCTACAACCGGCGAGGATACATTGTTGCAATTAAAGGCGCCTCCCGCGCTCTTAAACCGCCACCTTTCCTTCAACGTCTTGCTGTCGAAACAGAACGCAACGCCGGACCCATCCACTACAAAAACAAATCCGTCCGCTACAACGGGTGAAGTAAAAATCGAATCGGTAAGAGGCACAGCTCCTACAAGGCCTAAAGAGAAGCCCAAAGACCTGTCGGGGGCGTATCCGGAATGCCCCGAGTCAAACTTGTATTGAATCCACTGCTCTTCCCCCGCAGCAGCCAGCGGGAAAAAGAGGAAAACCGCAAAGGCGGCTGAAACCGCTTTTCGAAAACTCAACATAAACAGGCCTCCTTGTCTTTCGGAGTCTAGAACAACTCTAAACACGATTACATTGTAGCAAGGCCTCCGGCGTGAACTACAGGGACGGTCCGAGATCACGGGGAATGCGGCCCGAAGCTTCGGGTTTGCACAGCCGCAGGCGAAGAGGTAGAATGCCGGCACCATGAACCGAGAAGCTGAAACTCCCGCTGCCGGTTTCTCCCACCCTCGGATCCGGTCCATAGATGCCCTGCGCGGTTTCGATATGTTTTGGATCGTCGGGGCCGGCACGTTAGCCGCTTCCCTCTCCGAGGTGAGCCACACGGGGTTTTTCCGCCTGCTGAAAGAACAGCTCGAGCACAGTGCTTGGGAAGGGTTCACATTCTGCGATTTGATTTTCCCGCTTTTCATATTCCTTGCGGGAGTAAGCGTTGTTTTCTCCATCGGCCGGGCGCTTGAATCGGGCGACCGGGCGCGGGCCGTAAGGCGTATAGTCCGTCGTTCCATCGTGCTCTTTGCACTGGGTATCTTTTACTACGGAGGTTTCGCACAACCGCTCGAGAAGATACGCCTGTTGGGAGTACTGCAGAGAATCGCTCTGTGCTATTTTGCGGCGGCAATGCTGTTTACCTTCTTCAAGCCGCGGGTGCTTGCGGGGATCTGCCTGGGCCTTCTGGTTCTCTACTGGGCCCTCATGACCTTCGTTCCGGTACCGGGTGTCGGCGCGGGCTGCTTTGATCAGGGGAAAAATCTTGCCAATTACCTCGACAGCCGCTACCTGCCTCTGAGGAAATGGGACGGCACTTGGGACCCGGAGGGTCTGCTGAGCACTCTGCCCGCCGTGAGCACTTGTCTTTTGGGGGTTTTCGCAGGCCTGTTCCTCACCAGGCGCGATTTGACCGAAGGACGCAAAGCATTGACGTTCCTGGGCGTCGGTCCCGTGCTCGTGGTTTTGGGCTTCCTTTGGGGCCTGCAGTTTCCGGTGATCAAGAAAATATGGACGTCTTCTTACGTTCTGGTTGCCGGCGGTTACAGCCTCATTCTGCTGGGACTTTTCCATCTGATTGTGGAAGCCTGGGGATACCGCAAGTGGTGCGAGCCTTTCGTATGGATAGGAATGAATTCCATAACAATCTACATGGCCGATAACCTCGTGGATTTTCTGGGGATTGCACGCAGGTTTGCAGGCGGGGATATTCAAAAAGCCCTCGGGCCTGCGGGAAAACCTGTTGTGGCGGCCGTATCCTTGGGGCTCGTGTTCCTGCTGGCCCGCTTCCTTTACAAAAGGAAGATCTTTATCCGCGCCTGAGACACCCGGCGCGCCCTTCCATCTCGTGACAACCGTCGCCCCGCCTTGCTATAATGGCGATCTTACCGTGTAGAAAGCAGAACCACACAGGTAAAAAGGAACGAGTAAAGAGGAGGAGAACGATGCTGTACAAATCGATACGCCCGCAGGCAAGCCGCCTGCTTGTCGCTTGCGCCGCGGTTTCTCTGATCCTGAGCTCGCTTGTCTCCGGGGAAACAAAGGCCCAAAGAGATGCGCGTATGAAGTGGTGGCGCGAGGCGCGTTTCGGCTTGTTCATCCACTGGGGTCTTTACGCCATTCCCGGAGGCGAGTGGAAGGGAAGCACAAACCACGCCGAGTGGATCCGCCATACCGCCCGAATTCCTCTTAAAGAGTACGAGAAGTTCCTGAAGCAGTTCAATCCGGTGAAATTCGACGCCGATAAGTGGGTGCGTTTAGCCAAAGAAGCGGGCATGAAGTATATCGTCATTACCTCGAAGCACCACGACGGCTTCTGCCTCTGGGACTCTGCACAAACCGATTTCGATGTGATAAGCACGCCTTTTAAGCGGGATATCCTCAAAGAACTCAGCGAGGCGTGCAAGCGGCACGGTATCCGCTTTTGCCTTTATTACTCGATTATGGACTGGCATCACCCCGATTACCTTCCGCGCCGTTCCTGGGAGGTGAAAGACAGGCCTCCCGACGGAGCGGACTTCTCCCGCTACGTAGCCTACATGAAAAGACAGCTCAAGGAGCTCATCGAGCGCTACGATCCGGGGGTGCTGTGGTTCGACGGCGAGTGGGAGCAGACTTGGACTCATGAGCTCGGCAAAGACTTGTGGCATTACGTACGGAGCCTCAAACCGGACATAATCATCAACAATCGCGTGGCTAAGGGCCGCCGCGGCATGGAAGGCTTTACAGGCGAAGGAGAATATTGCGGGGATTTCGGCACCCCGGAACAGCGTATTCCGGACCGCGGGTTTCCCGGCGTCGATTGGGAAACCTGTATGACCATGAACAACCATTGGGGTTGGAACAAGCACGATCATAATTGGAAATCAACCAACGACCTGGTCCGCAAACTCATAGATATAGCTTCCAAAGGCGGAAACTTCCTGCTCAATGTGGGCCCCAAACCCGACGGCACTTTTCCTGAAGAGGCCGTCAAAAAACTCAAGGCGATAGGAAGGTGGATGCGCACATACGGCGAGTCGATTTACGGCACACAGGCGAGCCCGGTTTCAGCTCCTGCCTGGGGGCGCGTGACAAGAAAGACTCTGCGGGACGGCACCACTCGTCTTTACCTTCACGTTTTCGACTGGCCCAAGAACGGAAGGCTCTTTCTTTCCGGTGTTTTGAGCGATCCCGCAAGAGCCTTTCTCCTTGAGAGCGGCAAACCGATCGAGGCGAAGCGCTTTGAGCACGTCATTATGTTGTCTGTCCCCAAGACGGCTCCCGATCCGATAGCTTCGGTAATCGCGCTCGACTTCGCCCGGCCGCCTGAGGTCATTCCGATCAATCCTTACGAAAACGAGACCGCGGAGCAGCACAACGCAAGAATGAAGTGGTGGCGCGAAGCGCGGTTCGGGATGTTCATCCACTGGGGCGTTTACGCGGTACTTGCCGGCACTTATAAGGGAAAACGTATCCGCGGAATCGGCGAGTGGATCATGAACCGGGCCAAGATTCCGGTAGCCGAGTACCGCCGCTATGCCAAGAAATTCAATCCCGTCAAGTACGATCCGGACGCCTGGGTGCGGCTGGCCAAAGAAGCGGGTATGAAGTATATCGTCATAACCTCCAAACACCACGACGGCTTCGCTCTTTTCGACTCCAAAGTCACCGACTGGGACGTAGTAGACGCGACACCTTACGGCAAGGATCTGCTCAAACCTCTTGCTGAGGCCTGCCGCCGCCACGGCCTCAAACTCGGTTTCTACTATTCCCAGGCGCAGGATTGGAATCACCCGGGAGGCGCAGCGGCCGGGGGACATTG
>CAZGYL010000195.1:0-8760 GCA_964529985.1 uncultured Planctomycetia bacterium
ACGGCCCGCCGTGGCTGTAGTTGTTAAGCAGTATGAAGTAGAGATTGCCGAACTGGGTTTCGGGAATAAAGACTTTCGCCTCAACAAGCCATACACCGGCGTTGATTCCGGTGAAGGTATACACTACATCGTTTGTTCCGTTTACCAGCAGGCTTTTCTCGCCTGTGGCTGCAACCTCCGTCGATACGGTTGCGTTTACATTCGGATCCGCCGAAGCGTCCCATGTGTCCCACGATCCCTGGCCTTTTATGCCCGATCCTTCTTCGTAGTTCTCAAAGCTTTCGGACCAGTATTCGACGCATTGAGCTTGTTGCGCCCAGAGCGCAACCAGAAGAACCCCCAGCACTGCCGCCGCCTGAATCACCGCCTTGTGCTTTCGTTCCATAGGTCGACCTCCTTTTCCCGGTTTCGGCCGTGCGGCTTCAATGCCGCGTCTTTAATTTTCATGATAGGCGAAGGAGGAAGCAGGCTCAAGTCCGGAGCGCAGGGGAACCCGAGGGCCGTTGCGCTCCGGCGCGGGAGGCGGTTCCGCTTGATTCGAGTCTACTTCCGCCCTGCGGGAGGCGGCTGGACCTGGCTCTGCTCGGGCTCTGATTCGATAGCCGCAACTATCTTGTCTATAACACCTTGTTTTATCTTGATCACCGATCCGACTGTTGAAACCGCAAGAGCGATGACCAAGATCGTGTTTACGACCACCCTCTTGAAGCCTTTGCCGACCGCATCGCCGATGTAACTTCTACGATTATTCATAATAAGGAATGTGAGATAGGCGATCGGCAGCATGGTGAAGCATATCGCAGAAGCCACCACGGGAAACCAGAAAGGAAGTTTCGCAATGACGCCGAAAAAACCGATCGTCGGAGCCAAGGCGAAAAGGCGGAAACGTTCCTTTGTGTATTCGAGGCCGAACATCTCACACAAAGTGAAGCCGCAAACGACCATGTGCGTACTTATGGCGCTGCACGTCATTGCGACAAGGCCCAAGTCGAAGATGATCCGTCCCAGATCCTTTCCCAAAACTCCGCTCAGCGAAGCAGCCGCCTCGTAAGGGGTGAGTCCCTGGCGCAGCACGTCTTGACCGTTGTAAACGCCGGTCACGGTCATGGCGATAATGACGAGCGAAGTGACTATCGTGAAAGGAAGAAACATGGAGAAGGCAAGGTCCCAGCGGGCAAGCGCTTTGTGCTCCGGGCCCCAACCTTTTGCAAGGAGCGAATAGGGGTAAAGGAAAGTCATGTTTATCCCAACGGCTGCTCCCAGCATTCCCAAAACAAGCGTTATGTGCTGCGGATTTTCGTGCCCGGGGATCCCGTACCAACCGACGAAACCTTTCAGAAGTTCGATCCAGTTGATCTTCGAAGCGCTGGCTGCAACGACAATAGCCATCATGACTATCACAAGCCCGATGACCGTTCGCAGGAACCATTCGTAAATCTTGATCCCTCTGGTGCTGCTTCCGTACCTCCATACCATGGTGATATTGATCGAGAGAATAAGAAGTCCGACGCCGAAGCTGGCTATGATCCCGGCCGTTGTCAAACTGCCGCCCTCACTGGCCGGGATCCCGGCCATACTGACGAGATCGCGCGTGGCTCCCGCTGCAAGGCCGTACTGAGGGAAGTGCCAAATGATCGAAGAGAGCACCGTGCCCAAGGCCCAGAGGAAAGCGAGAATCTTGCTTATTTCGCGGCCGAAAGCCTCATAAGGGCGCTCCCCGGTCGTAAGTACTACATTGCCCAGAGCGCCCAGCATCATCACGCCCAGGAACATCGCAAGCGGTTGGACCCACAAGAGCTTGTAGCCGAAAGAAGCGCCGGCGACTACAGAGGCCGTTGCGCTTCCGGCTCCCAAAGTCATGGCGCTTTGCAGCAAACCGGGACCGGTGCGCTTGAGGTACTCTTTCGCCCGGGTGAAAAAAGGCATTCGGGCGATCGCTCTGAGCTCAGCCTTCTCGCGCTCCAGTTTCTCCGGATCCCATTTGGCTGTCATCGGCAGGCCGGGATCGGCGTGCTTTGCCATAGGTCGCCTCCTTTTTTCTTTTTCCGGTGTGGTCAGCCGGAGAACGCCCTAACAACTTCCACCATTGCTTTGAGGTTTTCAAGAGGCGTTCCCGGTGAGACGCCTCCTCCCGGTGAGACAAGGACAGGCCCGGTTTCCGAAAGCTGAGCGAGCAGCTCTTCGGTGGCCCTGCGTACCTCTTCGGCCGTACCTCGGGCCAGAAGATCAAGCGGCGGAAGGTTGCCCATCAGTATGATCTCGGGTCCCAAAAGCTCGCGCGCACGCTTAAGCGGTATTTTGTGCGAGAGGTTGAAAACATCGATACCGAGACGCGCTATACCGGGGTAGACCCGCGGCCCCGGCGTGTCGTTGTGGAAGATCTTTATCATGCCTTCGAAGCTGTTGAATATGCGCTCGAGGTAAGGAAACGCGAACCTGTCGAAGTCTTCGGGGCTCAGCATTCCGACGACGTCATCGAGCAAAAGGATTCCGAAAGGATCGGCCATGCGCTTAAGCTGGGCGCGAAGGAAGGCGATACACAGGTCGGTGACTTTGTCCAGAAAACGCTCGCAGGTTTTTGGATCCAACTGTGTCGCCAGCAAGAGAGGTGTAAATCCATGCACGTGTGAAGCTATTGTGAGGGGGCCGCGCGCCGCCGCTATGCGGGCGGACATGCCGAGTTGCTGCAGGGGGGCGCTCAGTTTCTCGTAGCGCCGCAGCACAAGGGGCATGAGCCCATCGGATTCAGGATCAGGAACCGGACCGGCGGCAAGCTCTGCAAGCGAGGCACGGCAGTGCGCTATCTGCGGCGGCTGGTTCCTGCTCCAGCGCACCGTTACTCCCCAAGCGCTCGGTTCGGCGGCCATACCGAACTCAACCCAGCTCCCGGGAATGAACACTACCCCCGGAAGATCTTCGGCCGCCTGCCTGTATGCTTTCAGAAACGTCTCGTCGTCGAAGTAAAATTCCAGCGTATCGACCCCCAGGTATCCGGGGATCCAGGGAGAATCGATGATCAAGGCGACCATTGTGGAGCGGCGGTTTCGTTCCGCTACAAAACTGCGGAACTTCTCGACGGTTTCCGTATAGCTTCCCATGATCCCTCCCCGCTACTGGTAGGAACGAACGGGGACCTCGGCTCCTCTGCGATCGCTTGAGACATACGCGGCGTAGATTGTGGAGATCGCGTCTGCTGCAAGAGTTATGTCGCTTTCAAGGGGATCCCCGTAGGCCGCCGTACGGTAAAAAGCTTCGATTTCCTGGGGATACCCGGTGAACCAGTCTTCGTCCGGGCTTGTGAACGCCCAGCCTTGCTTGGTCTCGATTTTCTCCACCACGTAAACGTCTTTGAAGTTTTCCTCCTTGGGATTGTAAGTCAGCATGGCTGTGTTCGGATTGATGTTGCACACCGTGCGGTGGTTGTTTGCACAAACTTCAAGCCAGTTGTGGATTCCGCCGAGCACGATATCGGATGCGAAGACCGTGGCAATGGTTCCGTCTTCAAAGATTATGTGGATCATGGAGAAATCGTCGATATCGTAGTAGTCGCAGCGGATGTGCCCTTCGTCACGGAATGCAGGAAGTCTGGTTATAGCGTGTGCTCTGGCCGAGACGGCTTTCGGCCGGATAGGCTTCCCGTTGCGTGCCCTTCCCTCCACGCGCTTGAGGTAAAGTGCTGCCGTAAGCGGGTGGCAGCCTTTTCCTATAAGAACCCCGCCGCCGCACCTTGCGGCATAAGCGTAATCTTTTGAGTGAGAGCCGCTGTGAGCTTCCTCACCGTGTATCCATAGGATCTGTGCGCCTGTTTTTTCCAGAATCTCGCGCTCTTTCTGGATCGAAGGCGCATACACCCAATTCTCGGCGTACATGAGACGGCCTTTGCTTGAGCGCTCTGCTTCCATGATCCTCTCAACGCTTGCAAGCGCTTCGCGCAAGGCGGTCTCCTTGTCGCAGCGTTCCCAGTGGAAGTCCGGCGAGCCGTCCCCGAAGTATCCTGTAAGAGGCTTCTCGCAGATCACGTGCTTATCCCTTTTCAAGGCGGCCACAGCCACAGGCTCATGGGCGTAGGGCGGCGTGTTGATGTGCACCAGATCCACTGCCTCAAGCAGCCCCTCCAGCGAGTCGAAAGTCTTGATGCCGCGGGCTGCGGCGTAAGCTTTCGCCATGTCCATGTCTTTCGCATACACCCCGACGACTTCAACCTCGGTGCCCGAGACCTTCTTGATCGCCTTAAAATGGAAACTCGCGCTGAAGCCCGCGCCGACAAGACCGCTCCGAATCGTCTTCTTCTTCATTGGCTGGGTCCTCCTGCACCTGGAACTCAGGCTGATGATCGTACCTTCAGCGTAATGTGATATGCAAGAGCGATGGCCGGGGCCGCGGAGTGTAGCAAAAAGACGCGCCTCCGGCTACCATAGCCTGGGAGAACAGTGAACGCTCAAAGGACCGATTCAGGACTGATAAGGAGAAACGATCGTGCCTAGCGGAAGGAATGTGTGGAAAGCAATCCTCTGTTTCGGGAGCTTTTTCGTTCTTACAGACGGCATAGCTCGGGCAGGCGGTGCTGCTGCCGGCGCATGGGATGTGGTCGTCGGCTTTGAGACCAAGGAGCATAAGCTCGCTTTTTACGAACACGCAGCAGGGGCGTTTCTCAACAAGGCTGTTGTCACTGTCGAAGCCGGTGGAAGGAGCTTTTCTTCGGAAAGCCCACAGGTCATTGCAAAGCGGGAAGGCCCCAGTCTGATTCTTGCTTTTCCAGGCGGCCGGAGAGCGGTTTTCACGATAGAGGGTGGGGGAGACATTGCGCTGCGCTTTACAGGGCGGACCGTCGAACGCTTCTGTTTTTATGCTCAAGCCCCTGCCAGCCACAAAGCTGGGTGTGCAATGCTTATCGGGCAAAGGGACGGGGATAAGGGCGTTCTTTGTACTTCTTTCGGCCGGGTTGCGGTGCCCGGTGCCCGCTCCCTTTACGATCCGTTGCGGGACAGCGCGGTAACGATCGATTCTGCAGCTGAAGTAATCTGGGAGCCTGCAGGTCCGAATTGGCGGGTTCGGGTACAAGGGAAGCCCGCCGAACCGGCTTTAAGGATTTCTCTTACAAAAAACTACTACCGAAAGACGCTTGGAATTCGCTATTTCTCGCCGCGCACCGAAAGACCCGGCTGGGAGCGGCCTCCTGTCGTCGCGATGACATGGTATGGGATCGAGGGCTGGAAAGGCAGGCCGGCGCAGCGTAAGGAGTGGCTTTACCCTCAGATCGATTGGGTCGCCGAGCACCTGCTGCCATACGCCCGAAAACTTGTTTTTCAGCTTGACGATAACTACCCGAAGAACGATGACAAATATATGAGAGAGCTTTCGGATTACATTCGATCGAAGGGGCTTGTGCCGGGTATTTGGTTTACACCTTTTACGGTGGCACCGCCTGAAGTCACCCGAGCGCGCCCGGAGTGGTTCATACATGACAAGAACGGCAAGCCGATCAAGACCTTCGGGGGCGTTTCCTACGGGGGCCACTACACACTTAACGTCACCAACGAGCAGGCTGTCAAAGAATGGTTCGGCGCCTGGTGGCGGAAGGCAAGTGAGATCTGGAACTTCGACTTTTTCAAGATCGACGGCCAGCCCCAGGTAGCACGGGCTTACGCAAAGGCTAAAGACGGCGGCGGTGTGGAAGGATACCGCCGCGGCCTATTGATCGCTCGATCGATAGTTGGACCGCGGAAGTTCATAAACGGCTGTTGGGGGATTCCGCTTGAGGCGATCGGACTTGTGGACGGTTCCCGCACCGGCCCGGACACCGGCAACTGGCCGCACGCAATCAATGTGATTCTGCGCTGGAATTTCTTAAACAACATCTGCTGGTGGTGCGATCCCGACGCAGCAGCGAACCTGTTTCGCGCAACCGTGCAGCGCGCCCGGCTCAATGCGCAGGCCCGGGTGCTTACAGGACAGCAGTTTCTTACAGACGATGTATGGACGAAGGTGCCGGATTCGGTCCGCTGGGTGTGGCAGCGATCCTTCCCTTGCTTGGCGATTCGTCCGATCAATCTCTACCCGATCGAGAAGTACCGCAGGTACGACCTTTTCGACTTGAAGGTCCGCAAGGCGGGCCGCACCTGGGATCTTGTCGGGCTTTTCAATTACGAAGACAAGCGGGTGCTTAAGAAGGTTGATCTTTCAAGGCTTCCGCTCACAGCGGGAAAAGTCCACGTGTATGAGTTTTGGAAGGGCGTTTACATAGGACTTTTTGGAAGGGAAGAGAGCTTTGTGAGGCTGCTTGACCCTTATGAAGGCGAACTTTTCGCGGTCGTTCCGCAAGTAGAGGGCAAACCGGTTCTTCTGTCCACAAACAGGCACGCGACCCAGGGAGCGCTTGACTTGGAGGAACTGAGTTGGAGTCAGGAAGGCCCAATCTTGAGTCTGCGGGGCGTCTCTTCCCATCTGGTGGCCGGCGATTCTTACGAGGTTCTTTTTGTGGGCGGAGGCTTTCGGCTGAAAGCCGCCGGCAGCCGCAATGCTTCCGGTGCGGTACGAAACGAACCGCCTCTTTGCCGTGCGGTCTTTACGCCGGAAACAGGCGGCAAGCTCTCTTGGGAGGTACAGTTCGAGCGGACGGAGCAGCTTTGTTTCACAGTCAGTCCTACTCAGTGGGTTGTACCGTTCGGCGGGGGGATTTCTGTGCGACTCTCTGCTGATGGCGCGTGCAAGTGGCGGGCGACGAGTCCAAGTGGGGTGGTAGTCGTGGAGCCCTCTTCCGGTGAGCTCGGACCTGGCGCAGCTCATTCCAAGATCACAGTCAGCAGCAAGCCCGCCGGGCTGAAGCGGGGAACGCTTTGGCGCGGTGAGGTCGTTTTTGAGGCGCAAAGCTCAAAGGGCATAAGGCGGCTGAAGGTGCCGGTTGCCGTACTTGCTCCTCCCCCGGAGAATTTGGCGCTTAAGGCTTCGGCTTCGGCCTCTTCGGTTTGGGGACCCGGGTATGAAGCAAGGCGGGTAAACGACGGCCAGAAGCGGACAAGGTGGAACAGCGCCCAGGGGGATAAGGAGGGCTGTTGGGTTGAGCTTCGTTGGCCCGAGCCCGTCGAATTCGATACGGTTGTAATCGACGAATGCACTGATTTCGGGAATCGAATCGAAAGCTGGCGCCTTGAGGCTTCGGGCGAGTCGCCGACGGTGATCGCGCGGGGCAAAAAGGTGGGGCGGCGTTATCGTTGTACTTTCGAAAAGCCGCTTAAGGCCAAGAAACTTCGACTCGTAATCGAGAAGGCAAGCGTTGTGCCGACGATTTGGGAAATCGAAGTTTACCTGCGCGCCGCCCGAAACTGATACGGACGGTAGATCCTCTTGGGGGGCGGTTGTACCCGGGTTTTTACGTTTGTCCGTGCGACGGGCGGAGGTACGGACCAAGGAACCGGCTTTTCGGGAGCGGCGTCCGGTTCGGCCTTAAGGCGTTCGCGACGACTTTGAGTTCACTACCGGTAGGGTGCCCTTGTTCAGGGGGCGGTAGGGCCGTCCCGGCACGAGTTTCCCTTCTTGGACAAAGAGTTCAGGCCGTCCCTCAAGGCGTTCTATCAAACGCCTGCGCCATAGCGCCAGAGTCTCCCGGTATGCCGGGAGCTTTGCAAGGTCGTGCTCTTCCTTCGGATCCTTCTTGAGGTCGAAGAGCTGTTCGCGGCCTGAAAAAGGACGCCAAATGTACTTCCAACGGCCGTCGGTAAGGGCCTGGAATGCTTGAGCCTGACTGTAACACGGTGCATGTTCGAAGTGCAGGTATGGACGGATCCGCCCGCCTGCACCTCTGAGGGTCGGAGTAAGGTCGGCGCCGTCCAGGTACGGCGGAGCCTTCACGCCTGCCAGACTCAAGAGTGTGGGCATTACGTCTTCCAAACTCACCGGTCGAAAAACACGGCGGCCCGCTTGAAAGTTCAACTCAGGTGATCCGGCGAAAATGAACGGGATATTCGCTGAACCTTCGTAGGGTTCGCATTTTCGGAAATAGCCGTGATCGCCCAGCATTTCCCCGTGGTCTGTGATGAAAACAATAACCCAGGGGCGGCCCGCTTTCTTGCTCCTGTCTTTGAATCTCCGGATCAAAGGTTCTATCTGGGAATCTATGTGTTCTACGAGGCCGAAATAGCCCGCCTGGGCACGGCGAAGGATCTCTCCCTGAAGCAGAACACGGTGTCCGATCAAGCGCCCGCCTCTCTTATCGCCTTCCGGGCTGAGCTTGCTCCAGTCAACCCAATCGCCGCGGGCAATGGGAGGCAGGTGTTTTTCATGATAGTTCTGATCAAAGAACTTGCGGGGAGGAAACAAAGGCGGGTGGGGAGCGTAGAAAGATGTGGTGAGAAAGAGCGGCTTTTCCCCCGGGGTATCCTCAATCACTTCAAGCGATTTTCTGACGATCCATTCTGTGGGGTGCCATTGGTGGGGCAGCGGCCATGGCTTCGCTTGCCAGTGATTGTAGGTCAGGTGCAACTCGTTCAACACCAGGTTCCTGATGCCCTTGGCTTGGGGCGCGACCTTGCGGAGAAACTTGTCGTAGTCGTCCCGGTCCACGTAGGTCGAACCCAGCAAAGTGGTTTGATACCCGCATTTGCCGCTCTGAGGCCGCTGGTGCATGTTTCTTCCCACAAGCGCGGTGCTGTAGCCGGCTTCTGCCAGCAGTCCGGGCAGTGTAGGAGTGACTATCGGCTTGGTTGCAAAGCCTACAACGCCGCTTGTTTGCGGCGCCAAGCCCGTAAGGAGGGCGTAACGGGC